>JADGPN010000190.1 GCA_017882465.1 Solirubrobacteraceae bacterium | reverse complement strand
GCGATCCATCGCGATGGGCCTGCCGTGATCGAGTCCCGAGCTCGCATGGCGTTCCTCGGCCGGTCGCACCGCGAAGGCGCCATCGACCTGCTGTTCCTCATGCCGATCCTGGTGATCCTGGCCGCGTTCCTCGTCTACCCGCTCGTCTACGGCATCGTGCTCAGCGTGCACAACACGAAGGGCTTCGACCTCACGAACTTCGTGGGGCTCGATCACTACGCGCGTGCGATCTTCGGGGACGCCGTCTTCCATCGGAGCCTGGTGAACACGTTCCTCTTCACCGGAGCGGCGGTCGTGCTCCTGACGGGCGTTGGGCTGTTCCTTGCCGTCCTCGTCGCCGAGGTGAGACGCGGTAGGACGTTCTTCCGGATCGTGTTCTTCGCGCCATTCGTCCTTGCCTCGGTGGCGGTCGGCGAGGTCTGGAAGTTCCTTTATGCGCCCTACTTCGGGATCGTGGCCAGCGCGGGGTCGGCCCTCGGGCTCCACACGCTGACGATCGCGCCTCTCGCGGACGCCAGCACGGCGCTCTGGGCGATCATGGCGGCCTTCCTGTGGCGGTTCGCCGGCTTCAACATGGTCGTGTATCTCGCGGCGATCCAGGCGCTCCCGCATGAGTACTACGAATACGCTGTCCTGGAAGGTGCCGGCAGGTTGACGCAGTTCCGGCGGATCACGTGGCCCCTGCTGTGGCCACACACGTTCACGCTCGTCCTGCTGACCACGCTCGGGACCCTGCGGATCTTCGACATGGTGTGGGTCATGACCGAGGGCGGTCCCGCGCACGCCACCGAGACGGTCGCCACCGACGTCTACGTCACCGCGTTCCGGTTCGTCCAGGTCGGCTACGCGCAGGCGATGGCGATGATCCTGCTGTTCCTGATCCTGCTTCTCGCACTGGTGGAGTACCGGTTCTTCGAGCGCCGCGCCGAGATGGTGAGCTCGTGACCGGGCCGCGTCGCATTCGATGGTCCATGGTGGTGCTCAGCGCGCTCGCGGTCGTCTGGCTGTACCCGGTTGCATGGACGCTGGCAAGCGCGGTCAGGCCAGGAGCGGACATCTACCGCGCTCCGTGGGACCTGCCGTGGCCGCCGGCCATCGGGAACATCGGCGAGGCCTGGAACCGCGGCCAGCTCGGCGCTGCCTTGGCTAACTCGGCGTATGTCACCGCGATGACGGTGACCGTCGTTCTCGTCGTGTCGGTCTCGGGAGCGTATTCGCTCACGCGGCTGCGACCACCCCTCCGTGCCGTGTTCTTCATGGTGGTGCTGGCTCCCTTGATCATCCCGACCGACGTGCTCATCGTTCCGCTCTTCTCGATGTTCCGCGCCCTTGGTCTGATCAACAGCCTGCCCGGGGTTGCCCTGTTCAACGTGATGGCCAACGTCTCGTTCGCAACGCTGATTCTCACCGGCTACTTCCGCACGATCCCCCGGGACGTGATCGATGCCGCCCGGGTCGACGGAGCCGGCCGAATCGAGGTCCTGCTCGGGATCATGGTCCCGCTCGCGCGGCCGGGGATCGTGGCCGTCGCCGTCCTCGTGGCGGTGTTCACGTGGAACGACTTCAGCGGATCGCTCGTGCTCATCCAGAAGCCGGATGCATTCACCGTGCAGCTCGCCCTGACCCGCTTCTCGACGCTCTACGCGACGGACCAGGGGCTCACATTCGCCGGCATGGCGATCGCGATCCTCCCGCCGCTGCTCCTCTTCCTGGTGCTCCAGCGCAGCTTCATCCAGGGTCTAGCCGCGGGTGCGATTCGCCGCTGACCGGATCAGGCCGCTCGCCGGCGGAGCGACCACAAGCGTCAACACGAACGTCGGAACGGCTCAGGTCCCGATGATCGTGAGCGCCACGGCCGAAAGGTAGAGGCCTATTCCGTACACGGTGTGGGTCGCGAGGTTCCGGAGCCGGGCGGCCCGGGGGTTGGGCGTCTTCGACGCCGCGATGCCGGCGCCCATGCCGGGCTGCAGGACGAACCAGGGAGCGACGATCGTGCCCAGGCCGATCAGCATCGGCGGCAGGATCGTGGGAGACCGAGCCCAGCCGAGCCCCCAGATCGCGAGCAGCAGGAATGCGAACGCGATGCCGATCGAGTAGTGCGCCGCCCATCCGAGCGGTCGTTCTCCGTGAATAGGATCGGCGGCGGCGATGCGCTCGTGGAAGAGGCGACCCTGCGGGAAGTGGCCGATCCAGCGACCCAGCATCGCGTAGTCAAGGCCCTGGATCCCGAACGCCCGGCGCGAGAACAGCGCCCAGGCATCCATCAGTGCAGACGCACCCACGCCGATGAGCACACCCCGCGTGAGGAGCTCGACGCTGTCCATCATTGGATTCTCCCAGGACGATTGAGGTGAGGGCCCGGAGACCGAGCTCCGGGCCCTCACGTCAGGCGGCTGCGCGCGGCTCGAGCACGACCACTGCGCGCTCCGTCGCTCGCCGCGCGGCGAGGGCGTCGAGGTCGTCGCCCCAGCCGGGGTAGTCGCGGAAGCTGGCCCACAGCCGCTCGCGCTCCGCTCCCGCCGCGACGCGGGCTCGAACGGCACCTGGACCATCCTTCAGCTCGACGATCGTCTCCGGCTGTGCCCGGAGGTTCAGCCACCACGCCGGCTCGGCATCGGCCCAGCCGTTCATGGCCAGGGTGACCAGGTTCGGGCCGTCGTCGTAGTACCCGACAATCGCGACCCGTGGCTGGCCCGAACGCCGCCCGAGCGTCGTCAGGCGCATCGTCCCGAACTTGGCGCCAGCCTTCGGTCGCCAGAGTCCGCGCCGGCCCCCGGTGAGCCGGTAGTAGGCGCGGTGCAGCACCCAGGCGATCCGAACGAACACCCGCGGAGAGGCGGGAGGCGCCTGCTCGCGGACGGCGGTCATGCTGCGGCCACCTTCGTCGCGACCGCGATCGGTCCTGAGGCGGCCGTTGCCGACTCCTCGGTCGCGCTTGCGTCGAACGCAAGGGCGGCCGGAGCGGCCGCCTGGAACCCCTTGAAGATGAGCCACAGGCCCAGGAACAGCTCCCAGATGAACTCCGGGACGGTCGCGATGCCCTGCACCGCTCCGAACTGCGGGATGACTCCGAGCAGCACGGCGGTCCCGGAAGCGGCGAGCAGCGGACCTCCGATGACACCGAACAGCGCCATGCGGCGTGACACCAGGCCGGACCGGTACAGCAGCCAGCCCAGGATCAGGCCGGTCCCGATGCCGTCGGCGAAGCCGGGGCCGAGCAGGAACGTCCAGTTGTGGAGGGCGACCAGCGACTTACCCATGAGGACGAGCGACCCCGCATCCGCGCCCGCGGCCCCCTGCCGCACGGTCACGACCGTGAGGAGGCTGAGGAGGCCGATCCCGATGAAGGCGCACTCGACGAGGCGGGCGGTGACGTAGCCAAGGGCGAGGGTCTCGTTCTGCCGCTTGAGCAGCGGGAACAGAACCACGGCGCAGCCGATGTTGGTGAGGATGAGCATGAGCTCGAGGAACGCACCGAGGAACACGCGGGTGTCGGCGCCGGCACCGGTGATGTAGGCGCCGGGATTGTCGGTCAGTGGGCCGTAGAGAACAGCCGCAGCAATCGACGTGATGAAGGTGAGGATGAACAGCACGCCCACGACGAGCGCGGTCTTTCGCGAAGAGGTCATAGCGGGATTCCTTTCATTGCTGAGGGAAGCTGGGAACTCAATTGCTTATGGGACCGGCTCGTGATTCGGTCAACGCCCGGCCGTTGGTCGCCGGTAGCTACGTGGGTTCGATGACGGGCACATCGCCCTGGCGTGGTTGGATCTGCGTCACCGAGACCAGCGGCAGACCCGTGTCCCGCACCTTCAGGAGAAGGCCATGCAATGCCGCCTGGTCGGTGATCGAGCCACCGAGGATCGTGGTGCCGTCGCGTTCGAGGCTGATGCTCAGGCCGTCGAACCAGGCGGCCCATCGGCGATCAAGGTGCCCCTTGAGGCGGATCTCATAGCGTCCCGGTTCGTGGCGGTCGCCAGTCGATGCGTGTCGTTCGCTCATGGCGCTCCTTGTGCGTTGTTCCTCGCTCGATGGATCTCGCCGGCGATGCCGACGTACTTGGTGCGATCTCAAGGTGGAGGCACATGTGGTGAGCGGGCATCACCACCTGTGGTGATTGGGGTGGTGATTCTTCGATCTGGAGGCGGGAAGGCACCGAGGGCCTGGTTCGATGAACCCTGACGGGCCTGTGCCACGCATTCACCACGTGGGCGCTCGTGGTCGCGCGAGGCCGAGGAGCTTGAGGGTGTCGCGCTGGAGCGTCGTGCCGGCGTCAGCGCGGAAGGCCGAGCGAGCGCGCGTCAGCGGTGCTGCCGGCCGAGCGCGCGGTTCAGCAACGCTGCCGGTCGGGCGCTACGGCGACGGGCGTGCAGTCGCCGTCATCGGCCGCGCCACGGCGGGCGCGGCCCGCGGCTCCGTGTCGAGCGGGCCGTGAGTCTACGTGTCGTGAACGGTGACGGGCCCGGGTCGGTCATTGCGGGTTCGCGACAGCAGGTCGAGCTCGACCGCTCGGCCGACCGCGGCGCGACGGTTGTTCACGCCGAGCTTTGCGTAGATGCTCTTGGTGTGGCTCCGCACCGTGTGCAGGGAAACCACGAGCTGGCGGGCGATCCCTGGGCCGTCGAGATCGGTGTCGAGCAATCGGAGCACGTCGAGCTCGCGCTCGCTCAGTGGCTCGAACAGCACCTGCTTGATCGGCGTTCGGCCTTCGGGCCGACCAAAGGCCGCCAGGAGCTCGCGACTGTACGTCGCGGCGATCCCGCGCTTCCTGGCAGCCTCCAGCAGGGCAGCCATGGAGGGGCCTTCATCAACGAACAGGCGGACGTAGCCTTCCGGCTGAGCCAGCGTCAGGGCGCGCTCCAGCGGAGGAAGAGCGGCCGGGATGTCGCTCGACACCTGGTGCGCGAGGGCCAACAGCACCAGGATCGAGATGACGCTCCCCGTTCTCGACCCCTCTTCGGCCGCGTGCAGGAGACGCTCCAGGAGTTCCACCGCTTGACGCACGGAGCCGTCGACACGGTCTTGCGTCGACCGGGCGAGCAACACCCTCGCGAACGTGACGTGCTCGAATTCGCGCAGGTAGCTGAGATCGTCCCCGGCCGACAGACCCCGCTCACGGGCCCATCCCAGCGCTTCGTCCAAGCGGCCCTGCGCGACCCAGATCCGCGCCTTCAGCGCGGCAATAGGCCGGACGATGGGAAGGAAGTCACTCACGTACTGGCGGCCTGCCTCATCGAGGAGGTCGAGCGCGCCGCCCAGGTCTCCCTCGGCCGCGCGCAGCCGAGCCGTGGCCACACGCCAGCGATACGCGTTCTGCTCCAGAGCGGCGTGCTCGCCCAATTCATAGCTCGTCAGCAGGTGCTGCCGGGCGGCATCAAGATCATTCCGTTCGATGGAGAGTCCGCCCATGCCCACGTGCATGTCCGCGGCTCCCCGCAGGAGGGGCGCGCCCGGTTCCGTCGCACGCTGCAATCCCCGCTCATAGGTGGTCATCGCCTCGCGGAGACGACCTTGCGCAATCCGGATGTCAGCCAGAGAGATTGCACAACCAATGATGTCCGAGATGTACCCGGCCTTCTCCAGGCTCGCCGTGCAATCGGTGTATAACCGGTGCGCCTCCTCGAGGTCCCCCGTCGTCCAATCCGCGAGTCCCAGGAGCCCCGCTGCTGAACCGTGCATCAGGTGGTCGTCCTCGGGTGCGAGGTCGAGCACGCGTCGAGCGTATCTCACGGTGCTGGCCACATCGCCGGCTGCGAGGGCCAGGGCGGCACGGTAGAGGGCGATCGCGCTCGGGAGACGCCGAAATTCCTCCTCGTCGACGACGACCAACGCCGTCGGCTGGGCGTTCGGTCCCTCCCGTCCCCCGGTCGCGGTGTCCAGCCTCCGTTCGGCATCCCGCAGGCGCACTTCCACGCCCTCGAGCTGGCCGAACTGCAGGAGCGCCCCGGCGTAGTGAACGCTGAGCACGGGCCGGGCCTGGATCAGGCTGTGCGGGAGCGCCTCGAGCCAGCGACGGATCGTGGCCTCCTGTCGACTCTGGCGCATCGCCGGGATCGCAAGCTCGACCAGGTCCGCGGCTCGCTCGAGGTCCTCGGCGGCAAGCGCATGGCGGATGGCCTCGGACCGCTGGCCGTTCCGCTCGTACCACTCGGTCGCCCGCCGGTGCAGGTCCGGCACCCGGTCGGGCCGCTCGTCGAGCAGGCGCGCTCGCAGCACGTCGGCAAAGAGCTGGTGGTAGCGATACCACTGGCGGCGGTCGTCGAGCGGAACCAGGAACAGGTTCCCGCGATCCAGCGCCTCGAGCATGGCCTTGCCGCCGTCCTGGCCGGTGACCGCGTCGCACAGGGACCCGCTCAGCCGGCCCAGGATGGAGGTCTCCAGCAGGAAGCTCCGGACAGCCTCGGGTTGACGGTGCAGGACCTCCTCGACCAGGTAGTCGACGATGTAGCGGTCGTCCCCCGCGAAGCCCGCGATGAAGCCGGCGACATCGTCGCGTCCCTGCATCGAGAGCGCCGCGAGCTGGAGGGCGGCGATCCAGCCTTCGGTGCGGCCCTCCAGCGCGGCGACATCGAGAGCGGTGAGATCGAGCCCCATCACCCCATCGAGGTATGCGTCGGCCTCGTCCAGGGTGAAGCGCAGATCCACGGCGCGGACCTCGACGAGCTCGCCTCGCGCCCGCAGGCGGCCGAGCGGCAGTGCCGGGTCGGCGCGGGTTGCGATCACGAGGTGCACCTGCGGGGGCAGATGCTCCAGGAGGAACGCCAACCCCTCATGGACGTCGTGCGCGTTGACCACGTGATAGTCGTCGAGCACCAGCACGACATCGTTCGGCACGGCGCTGAGCTCGTTGAGCAGCGTTGCGAGGATCAGTTCGACTGGCGCTGGCTGCGGCCCCTGGAGGCTGGCGAGCCCACGTGCGCCGACCCCCGGCGCCACCGTCTGCAGCGCGGTGATCAGGTAGATCCAGAACAACCCGGGCTGGTTGTCACCGTGATCGAGGGAAAGCCACGCCGCACCCTGTCGACCCGCCGGAGCGGCTGCCAGCCACTCGGCCAGCAGCGTCGTCTTGCCGAACCCGGCCGGGGCGGAGATGAGCGTCAGCTTCGACTCGGCTCCACGGCGCAGGCGCTCGCTCAGCCGTGGGCGTGCCACCAGGCCGCGTCGCGGCCTCGGGGTGTAGAGCTTTGTCTCGAGCAGCAGGCTTGCCATGTTCCGTCAACGTACCAGCCTGCGGGGTGGAGCGACACGTCCCGGTCAATGTGGTTCATCCCGCGGGCGCCGAGCGGGTCGGGCGGATCAGCCCCGCAGATGGGCCAGGACGGCGAGGACCCGGCGATGATCGTCGGGCGCCGCACGCGACGCCCGTGCTGCCCATCGGCCAGTCCGCGCAGAGCCCGATCAGCACCCTCGCGGGGGTTCTTCCGGCCCTCGCCCGTGTCGGCGTCGCCCGACTCGTGACTTCGTCGGGTCGAGCGACCTGCCGTCCGAGGTCGCGGCCCGCCGACACGCCGCCGAATCCACCCCGCAGGGGGTGGCGAGGACCCCGCTTTGGACCTCGCAGACCTTGCCTCCGGCAACCCAGGACGCGGTCGGTCGGGCGGCCGATGTCGTGCCACCAAACCTCCCGGAAGGGTGCGTCGCGCGGTACATGCGGACCGTCCGTCGCCCAGGCACCCCGCGGCCGGATGATCGGTGGATGCGTTCCCCGTTCGGGGGATCCCGGGTTAGCATCCATCCCATGCCCGACGCACCGCTCGACCGGTCGTACCGTGCCCTGCTCGGCGTCCCGAGGCTGGGCCGGGTCGTCGCGTCAATGGTCCTGGCTCGCACCGGCCAGTCGATGGTGGGGGTGGCGCTCGTCCTGTTCGCGCTGGGGGTCTACGACTCGCCGGCCCTGG
>JADGPN010000029.1 GCA_017882465.1 Solirubrobacteraceae bacterium | reverse complement strand
CTGACGGTGAAATAGTTGGTCAGGATCAGCTCGTCGGGCAGATTGGTCTTGTCGAACAGGCCGTCGTAGCGGCCGCGCACGATCGTCTCGCCGTGGTGATCGATCACCTCGGTCACCTCGAGCGTGACCCGGTCGCCGACCATCTCCCTGGCGACCCAGCGCTGGATCGCCCCCGCGCCCCAGAACTCGCGATGCGCGTCGTTGACCAGTGCGTCGGGTGCGAACGTGGCCATGATCGCGTCCTCGTCGATCGCGTTCACTGCCGCGACGTGCTCGGCGATGATGCCGTCAAGGGTGCCTCGGCCGGCACGAGCAGGCCCACCTCGAGGAGCAGATCCCGGTGGCGCAGGTGATCCGCCGGCTCAGGAGCCTGCAGATGCCCGTCGCCGAGGTGAAGTCGGTCCTCTCCGCGCCCGACTCCGCGAGCCGCAACAAGCTGATCGTCGGGCACCTCGATCGCCTCGAGGCCGAGCTCGCCGCCACGCGCGCGGCCGTGGGTGAGCTGCGGGACCTGCTCGAGCGACCCGCGGCGCGGCCGGCCGTGGAGCACCGGACGGTGGCGCCGGCGCCCGCGATCGGCATCGAGGAGATCGTCGACCGCGACGACCTCCTGACCTGCTGGCACGGGGCCCTGGGGGAGCTCGACGCGACGGCCCGCTCCCAGGGCCTGAACCGCACGGGACCGCTCGGCGGGCTGTACGCCGGTGAGATCTTCCAGCACGGCCGCGGGCGGTCCACGGTGTTCATCCCGATCGAGGGCTCGGCCCGAACCGCCGGGAGGGTGACGTCGTTCGTGGTGCCCGGCGCGGAGCTCGCGGTCGTCCGCCATCACGGCCCGCTGGACGGCATCGACCTCACCTACGGCGAGCTGGGCGGCTACGTGATGAGGCACGAGATCGGCGTCGACGGGCCACTGCGCGAGACCTACCTCCGCGGCTTCCTCGACACGGCCGACGCGAGCGCGTGGGAGACCGAGATCGGATGGCCGATCTTCCGCTCCGACACCGCCCCCTACCGCGGCATCTGAGGCCACGCGGCCGGCGAGAGCAGCGCCCGGTGGCGCCCGCGACCACGACCAGACCGGTCCATCATCGGTACCGAAGCCCCGGCACCCCCGGGGGCCCCGTCGCGGAGACCTCCTAACCTTCTCCGCCGATGGCTGACCAGGCCCACATCCGCAACTTCTCGATCATCGCCCACATCGACCACGGCAAGTCGACGCTGGCCGACCGGATCCTCGAGCTCACGCACACGGTCGACCCGCGCTCGATGCGCGCGCAGGTGCTCGACTCGATGGACCTCGAGCGCGAGCGCGGGATCACGATCAAGGCCCAGGCGGTACGCGTGTTCTACGCGGCCAGTGACGGGCAGGCCTACCAGCTGCACCTGATCGACACCCCCGGCCACGTCGACTTCACCTACGAGGTCTCGCGCTCGCTGGCGGCCTGCGAGGGTGCGCTGCTGGTCGTCGACGCCTCGCAGGGCGTGGAGGCGCAGACCGTGGCCAACACCTACCTGGCGGTCGAGTCGGGCCTGGAGCTGATCCCGTGCCTGAACAAGGTCGACCTCCCCGGAGCCGAGCCTGAGCGCGTGGCCGAGGAGGTGGCCGAGCTGCTGGGGGAGCCCGCCGAGGAGGTGCGGCGGATCAGCGCCAAAACCGGGGAGGGGGTGACCGACGTCCTCGACGAGTTGATCGCCCGCGTACCCCCCCCTGGGGGCGATCCCGATGCTCCCCCCAGAGCGCTCATCTTCGACTCGGAGTTCGACCAGTACCGGGGCGTGATCGCGTACATCCGCGTGGTCGACGGCGTCTTCACCAAGGGCGAGGCGATCCGCGCGATGCAGGCCGGCACCGAGGCCGAGATCGACGACATCGGCTTCTTCACGCCGCAGATGACACCGGCGGGCGCGCTGCACGCGGGCGAGGTGGGCTACCTGATCACCGGGATCAAGGACGTGACCAAGCTCCGGGTCGGCGACACGCTGACCAGCCTGAGACGCCCGGCCAGCGAGCCGCTACCCGGGTACCGCGAGGTCAAGCCGATGGTGTTCTGCGGCCTCTTCCCGATCGACTCCGACCGCTACCCCGAGCTGCGCGACGCGCTCGAGAAGCTGACCCTCAACGACGCCGCGCTGTCCTGGGAGCCCGAGACCTCGGACGCGCTCGGATTCGGGTTCCGCTGCGGCTTCCTGGGGCTGCTGCACATGGACATCGTGCGCGAGCGACTCGAGCGCGAGTACGACCTCGAGCTGCTGGCCACAATGCCGAGCGTGGAATACGAGGTGACGCTCACCGACGGGACGGTGCTCCCGGTCCACTCGCCCAACGACATGCCCGATCCGAGCAAGGTCGCGGAGGTCCGCGAGCCGTACATCCGCGCCTCGATCCTGACCCCCAAGCAGTTCGTGGGCCAGATCATGGAGCTGTGCCAGGAACGGCGCGGCGAGCACGCCGGCATGCACTATCTGTCAGCCGAGCGTCTGCAGATCACCTACGACCTGCCGCTGGCCGAGATCGTGCTCGACTTCTTCGACCAGCTCAAATCGCGCACGCGCGGGTACGCCTCGCTCGACTACGACCTGATCGGGCTGCGCGAGTCCGATCTGGTGAAGCTGGACATCCTGCTCGCGGGCGACCCGGTCGATGCGCTGTCGATGCTCATCCACCGCAGCAAGGCCGAGGAGGTCGGGCGGATGATGGCCGAGAAGCTGCGCAAGCGGATCCCCCGCCAGCAGTACGACGTCCCGATCCAGGCCGCGATCGGCTCGCGCATCGTCGCCCGCGAGACGATCAAGGCCTACCGCAAGGACGTGATCGCCAAGTGCTACGGCGGCGACATCTCGCGCAAGCGCAAGCTGCTCGAGCAGCAGAAGAAGGGCAAGAAGCGGATGAAGCAGGTCGGCCGGATCGAGGTGCCGCAGGAGGCGTTCCTGGCCGTGCTCGAACTCGGCGAGAAGGGCTGACAGGCTCGGCGAGCACCGCGAGCCTGCAGCGGGGCAGGCTGATCTGGCGATCTGGTCAGGCCCAGTAGCTGCTGCGGCCCGGCGCGGTGGAGCGGGCGTGCGGGCCGAGGCCCGGGCGCGGCGGGCGATTCTGGCGGCCATTGGGGCCGCTCATGTGCGATCCGTAGCGGCTGCGCTTGGAGCCGAAGAAGATCCAGGCGAACACCATCCAGCCGATCCAGGCCGCGCCGACCATGGCGACGATCGCCAGGGCCGCGATCGCGACCGTGATTGCGGCCAGTGCGATTGCCGTCGCCGCCACAGGGTGCGACACCGCGAGGCCGCGGGCGCCGGTACGGCGAGGAGCGAGTTTCTTGCCGGGAAGGTCCGCGACCAGCGAGTCGAGCTCGTGGTAGGTCCGGGCTTTCAGCGCGGCGCCGAGCCGCGCGTCGAGCTCGTCGGTCGAGAGCCGGCCCTCGGTCGCCGCCACGCGCAACCGCTCGGCGATCTTCTCCCGGTCGCTGTCCGAGGCTCTGAGGGTGTGACGTCCCGCCATCGTCTTCACGCTCCTCGATCCAGAGACTCGCTCATCGTCCCTCGATGCTAGCGCTCGGGGAGGGTCGGCTTCAAGCGGATCTCCGGCGTGCCAATCGCTCAGCTGCGCCAGCGCTTCGACAGCCAGCTCATGCTCCCGTCCTCGCCGAGCAGCGTTCGGTGCTGAGCGCCGCGGCGGCGCGCGGGGCGCCGGGCGGGCGGGTCCGGTTGTCACAATCCCAGCCGTGGACCTCGGCCTTCGCGATCGCGCCTGCATCGTCACCGGGGCATCGCGCGGCATCGGTCGCGCGACCGCGGTCACGCTCGCCGCCGAGGGCGCTGCCGTGCTGCTGGTCGGCCGCGACGCCGCCGCGTTGGCGCAGGCCGCGGATGCCTGCCGGGCCACGGGCGGTCGCGCCGAGGCGATCGCGGTCGATGTCACCGCGACCGGCGCGGCGGACGGGATCGCCGGCGCCTGCCGGGAGGCCTTCGGGCGCATCGACGCCCTCGTCAACGGCGCCGGAACGACCAGGTCGCGCACGATCGACGAGCTCACCGACGAGGAGTGGCAGGCCTTGTGGGAGCTTCACGTGATGGCCCCGATGCGGCTCATGCGCACCGTCGCGCCGGCGATGGCCGAGGCCGGGTTCGGCCGGGTCGTCAACGTGACCTCATCCTCGGGCAAGCGTCCGTCGCTCACGAACACGGCCTATTCGGTGACCAAGGCGGCTCAGCTCTCACTCTCGCGCGCGTTCGCCGACGCCTACGCGGCCCGAGGCGTGCTGATCAACTCGGTCGCTCCCGGACCCATCGACGGGAAGCTGTGGACGGCGCCCGGTGGCCTCGCCGATCAGCTCGCGCAGCGCCGCGGCGTCACCCGCGAGGAGGTGCTCTCCTCCACCGCGGCCCGGACGCCGGTGGGCCGGCTGGGCACCGAGCAGGAGATCGCGTCGGTGATCGTGTTCCTCTGCTCCGAGGCGGCCTCGAACGTCGCCGGAGCCGCCTGGTCGGTCGACGGCGGCACCGTGCCGGTGATCATCTAGGTCACACGGGCTCGGGGTTCACACCCACAACGAGACTGACAGCGGCGACGACACCGTCCCCGCCCGTACACTCCCGCCCCATGTCCCTGAGCACCGAGGCTGTGGGCAGGACGTTCCCCGCGGTCTCGTACCAGGTCGGGCGCGAGAAGATCCGCGAGTACGCCAACGCCGTGGGCGAGACGAATCCGATCCACCACGACGTCGAGGCCGCGCGCGCGGCCGGCTACCCGGACCTGGTCGCGCCGCCGATGTTCGCCGTCGTGTATGCGGCGCCGTCGGTGGCGCAGGCGCTGATGCACCCGGACGTCGGTCTCGACTTCTCGATGATGGTCCACGGCTCGCAGGAGTTCCGCTGGGGACCGGTCGTGATCGCGGGCGAGGAGATCAGCACCACGACGACCGTCAAGGAGATCGCGGAGCGCGGCGGAATGGGCTTCTACGTGTTCGAATCCGTGTCGGAGAACGAACGCGCCGAGGTCGTGTGCACAGCGATCTGGACCAACATCGTGAGGGGCACTTCATGAACAAGGGCGACAAGATCGAGCTCAAGGTCACCCCCGACCCCTATGTCACCGTCCGTTACGCCGGCGCCTCGGGGGACTTCAACCCGATCCATTTCGACGACGACTTCGCCAAGGCGGTCGGTCTGCCCGGCCGGATCCTCCACGGCCTGTGGACGATGGCCCAGGTCGCTCGCGCGCACACCGACGCGGCCGGGGGCCCGGAGGCGCTGAAGCGACTCTCGGTCCAGTTCCGCGGGATGGGCCTGATCGGCGAGGAGATCACGGTCAGCGGCACAGTGCTCGAGACCGACGGCGAGGTGGCCCTCGTGCGCTCGCAGGTCGCCCAGGCCGGACGGCGGATCATCCGCAACGCAGAGGCGGAGCTGGAAATCGCCTGAGGGCCGCCGGTCGGGGACTGCCGCAGCGCCGACCTACAATTCAGCTCGTGTTAACGGTTCGGCAGGAGCTCGTGCTGCGCAAGGTCGTCGAGGAATACCTCGAGGCGGGATCGCCCGTCGGCTCGAAAGCTCTGGCCGCCGGGGTCGAGTGGGGACCTTCGACGATCCGCCACGAGCTGGCCGGCCTCGAGGATCTGGGGCTGCTCGCGCACCCACACACCTCGGCGGGCCGGGTGCCGACCCAGGCCGGCTACCGGTACTTCGTCGATCGGCTGCTGCCGGTCGAGGACAAGCGCCCGCCGCTGTCGCTGTCGCTGGTCAGGCGCGAACTCGACGAGGCGATGCGCGTTACCACCGAGACGCTCTCGCAGGTCAACAACCTGCTGGCGATCGTGACCGCGCCGCCGATCGAGACCTCGACCATTCGCCGCGTCGAGGTGCTGGTGCTGCAACCCCAGGTGCTGATGGTGGTCGTGATCACCTCGACCGGCGGGGTCACCAAGCGGCTGTTCACATTCGCGCGACCGGTCGATCCCGGCCTCGCCGACTGGGCGGCGAGCTACCTTAACGAGCGCCTCGTCGGGCTCGGCCTGGGAGCGCGGATGCTCCACCAGCGCCTGCACGATCCGTCGCTGTCGGCGAGCGAGCTGGTGTTCCTCGGCGCGCTGGCCCCGGCCTTCACGTCGCTCGAGCTGAGCGGCGAGGACACGCTCTACGTCGAGGGCGCATCGCGGCTGCTCCGGGGCGAGCGCATCTCCGACGTGTCGGAGCTGAACGCCCTGATGGACATGCTCGAGCGCCGGGTCACGCTGCTCGGGGTGCTGCGCTCGGTCCTGTCCGAGCGCAACGTGCTGGTGCGGATCGGGAGCGAGAACGACGCACCGGCGCTGCGCTCGCTGGCCCTGGTAGCCGCCAGCTACGGGCTGCCGCAGCGCACGCTCGGCGCGGTCTCGGTGATCGGCCCGCTGCGGATGGACTACGGCCAGGCCATTCGCTCGGTCCGTGAGGCGGCCGCGCAGCTGTCGACATTCATCGCCGACGTGTACGACGAACGGTGAGCCCGACCATGCCACGTGACTACTACGACGTCCTCGGCGTCGCCAGGACCGCCGACGACGGCGAGATCAAGAAGGCCTTCCGGCGGCTGGCGCGGGAGCTGCATCCCGACGTCAACAGCCACGACCCGGGCGCCGAGGAGAAGTTCAAGGAGGCGGCCGAGGCCTATGAGGTGCTCTCCGACGCCGAACGCCGCGCCACCTACGACCGCTACGGCCACGAGGGCCTGCGCACCGGTGGCTACGCGCCGAACTTCGAGACCTTCGGCTCGGTGGCGGACATCTTCGAGGCCTTCTTCGGCGGCGGCGCGTTCGGCGGCGGCGGCTCGACGGCCGCCGGCCCGATCCAGGGAGGCGACGTGGCGGTCAACGCCGAGATCGACCTTGCCCAGGCGGCCGCCGGCGCGGCCGTCGAGGTCTCTTATGAGGTGATCGCGCGCTGCGAGCACTGTCACGGCAACGGCGCCGAGCCGGGCACCCCGATCGAGACCTGCGAGCGGTGCGGCGGCACCGGCCAGCTCCGGGCCGTCTCGCGGACCCCCTTCGGGCAGGTCGTGCGCGCCGCCCCGTGCGACGTCTGCCACGGGGACGGTCGCGTGGCCACCGAGCCGTGCCGGACCTGCCAGGGCCGCGGCCGCAAGGTCGAGCGGGCCAAGGTCTCTGTGGACGTGCCCGCCGGGATCGCCGACGGCCAGCGAATCCGGATCGCCGGCCGCGGCCATGCCGGCGAGCGGGGCGGCCCGCCCGGCGACCTATACGTGATGGTCTCCGTGCGCGAGGATCCCCGCTTCGTGCGCGACGGTGACGATCTCGTCACCGCGGTCGACGTCGCCGCACCGCTGGCCGCGCTGGGCACCAAGGTGGACGTCCCCACGGTCGAGGGCTCGGTCGAGCTGGAGATCCCCGCCGGCACGCAGCCGCACGAGGTGCTGATCCTCCGCGGGCGCGGCATGCCCTCGCTGCGCGGACGGCGCAGCGGCGATCTGCGGGTGGTGGTCAACGTGGTCATCCCGCGGCGGCTCAAGCGCCACCAGCGCGAGCTGCTCGAGCGGCTCGCCGAGAGCATGACCGAGGACAACCTGCGCACCGAGGAAGGCGTGTTCGGCAAGCTTCGGCGGGCGTTCGGCGCCTGAGCGGCGGGACGCCGGCCCGGGAGCCAGGACGGATGCTCCGACTCGCGGTCCGGGTCCGGCGGGCGGACGCCGAGCTGGTGCTGGCCGAGCTGCTCGAGCTGGCGCCGAACGGGGTGGAGGAGGTCGACCTCGGCGAAACGGTCGAGTACGCGGTCTACGGGCCGCCCGGCGAGCTGCCCGCTCTGCCCGATCTGAGAGCCGCCGCCGGCGCGGCGCTCGTCGACGTGAGCACCGAGGAGATCGCCGACGACTGGACCGAGCGCTGGCGTGCCTTCCACCAGCCGCTCGTGCTCGGGGACGCGATCACCGTTCGCCCCCCGTGGGAACCGGCACGCGGGACCTCGATCGACCTCGTCATCGATCCGGGCCAGGCGTTCGGGACCGGCGCCCACGCCACCACCCGCCTGTGCCTGGAGCTGCTGCTGCAGCTCGCGCCGGGCGGCCCGTTCCTCGATCTGGGGTGCGGATCGGGAGTGCTGGCGATCGCGGCGGCCAAGCTCGGCTGGGACCCCGTGATCGCGGTCGACAACGATCCCGCCGGCATCGAGGCCACCCGCGCCAACGCGACCGTCAACGGCGTGGCGCTCGAGGTGACGCGGCTCGATCTGCGGTCCGACACGCTCCCCGCCGCCGATACCGTGGCGGCCAACCTGCTGGGGCCGCTGTTGCGCACCTGGGCTCAGGGCCTGGGGGCGATGGAGTGGCCCCAGCGTGTGATCGCCAGCGGGCTGCTCGTCTCGGAAGCCGACCGCATTGCGGAGGATTTTGCCGCTATTGGACTCAAGAAGATCGTGCGTAGAGCCGATCGAGAGTGGGCAGCCTTGGTACTCGAGCGATCGCCCTGATCGGTCCTCCGCCGCACTGGGCGGTGTGCCGCTTCTACCACCTTGCGTGGATGCCCGGACTCCAGCGCAAGCGTCGTCCGAGAGCTGACAACCGGCCCGCGTGGATAACTCCGCGCGGTCGAATCCTGGACACGCGGACGATGCCGGGCCAGCCGTCGTGCCTCATGCTTCCGGACACATCGTGATCCGGGTTCCCAAGGAGGTGAGATGCCAAATCCGCTCGCGATCGGCGTGAATCTCGGTGGCCTGTTCCTCAACATCGTTGCGCCACGGCCCAAGCCTCGGGCTGGTTTTGAGCACCGGACCTCCTCGCCGGTGCCTGCTGTCCCGAGGACACCCTGGCGCGATAGGGGCGAGGAGCAAGAGGTTCGGCCGATCGCGGGCGGCTCACCAGCGGTCGCCCGCACGCATCTCGTGCCGGTCTGAGCGCCTGGCCGCGCTCGCCCCGGGCCCGGCCGCAGACCGCGGCATGGGGGCGCGCTAGGCTCCCTGCCTCTGTCCACGTTTGCCGTCAAGTTCCTCGGCTGCAAGGTGTCTCAGGCGGACGCGATGATCGCCCGCAGCCGGTTGCTCGAGGCCGGTCACACCGAGGCCCCGGAAGCGGAGGCCGAGCTGCACGTGATCAACACATGCTGCATCACCAGCCAGGCCGAGGCGAAGTCGCGTCAGTCTGTCCGGCGGTCGCTGCACTCGGCGCGGGAGGTGTACGTGTCGGGGTGCGCGGCCAATCTGAACCCGGGCCGCTTTGCCGCCATCGATCCGGCCGTGCGACCGTTCGTCGGGACCGCGGACGAGGTGGCGGCCGAGATGGTCGGGTACGCCGGTCTCGGCTGTGCCGACCTCGAGCACGACGTGCTCGCGCGGGCACCGCAGCAGGCGACCCGGACGCGCGGATTCGTCAAGATCCAGGACGGCTGCGACGGTCACTGCGCCTACTGCATCATCCCCACGGTCCGGGGCGCCGCCCGGTCGCGGCCGGCCAGCGCCGTGCTCGACGAGGTTCGTCGTCGCGTGGCCGCGGGCCAGCCCGAGATGGTGATGACCGGGATCAGCGTCGGCGACTACGCCGACCCCGAGCGCGGGCTCGAGCTCGGCCAGCTGATGCTGGCGGTCGCCGGGGTGGAGGGGGTGCAGCGCGTGAGGCTCTCGAGCGTCGAGGTGATCCACGTCAAGGATTCGCTGCTCGAGGCACTGGCCACCGAGCCCAAGATCTGTCCGCATCTGCACGTGCCGCTCCAGTCCGGCGACGACGGCGTGCTGCGCGCCATGGGCCGTCACTACACCGCGCAGGAGTATCTGGATCAGATGGCCGCGCTCCGCGCGGCTGTTTCCGGCGTGAACGTGACCACCGACGTGATCGTCGGCTTCCCGGCTGAGGACCGGCGGGCGTTCGAGCGCACGCAGGAGCTGGTGGCCGCCGCCGGCATCTCCCGCGTGCACGTGTTCCCCTATTCGCCGCGCCCCGGCACCCGGGCGCAGGAGCTCGGCGACCTGGTCGGGCCGGAGGAGAAGAAGCGCCGCTCACGGGAGCTGCGCGGGCGATCGGAGGTCGGCTCGCGCCACCATCGCACCGCCAAGCTCGGCACGACCGAGCGGGTGCTCGTGGACAAGGTGGCCGAGCACCAGTGCTCCGGGTACACCGCCGATTACACCCGCTGCTGCCTGCCCGCCGGGGCGGCGCCGCGCGGGCAGATCGCCGAGGTGATGTGCGAGGAGCTCCAGGCCGACGGGATCCGGTGCTCGGGGCCGCTGCATCCCCGGCTTCCGTTGGAGGCCGGGCTATCCTGAGTACATGACGGTCACCGAGCAGGTGCGCACCGATATCACCAGCGCGATGAAGGCCGGCGAGAAGGATCGCGTCGGCGCGCTGCGGCTCGTGCTGTCCGAGTTGCAGAAGGCGGCCAAGGAGGGCGCGGGCGACGAGCTCTCGGTGCTCCGTCGTGAGCGCAAGCGCCGGCTCGAGGCGGCCGAGCAGTTCCGCGGCGGTGGGCGGCCGGAGCTGGCCGCGCAGGAGGAGTCGGAGGCCGAGTTGATCGGGGGCTACCTCCCGGCCGAGATGGGCGATCCGGAGCTCGACGAGCTGGTCGCGGCCGCGATCGCGGAGACCGGCGCCAGCGATGCCAAGGACATGGGCTCGGTGATGAAATCGGTGATGGCCAAGGTCGCCGCGCGCGCGGACGGCAAACGCGTGTCCGCGCGCGTGCGGGAGGCGCTGGCGGGTCGTGCGTAGGCAGATCGAGCTCGAGAACGCCGTCGCCGCGGAGCTGGCGGGTAGCGAGGACGCAGTGCTGCGGACCCTGGAGGGACACATCGACTGCGATGTCTACCTGCGCGGCAACAGGCTCACGCTCGAGGGCGACGAGGCGGACGTCGATGCCGCCGCGACGGTCGTGCGGGAGCTCTCCGACCTGATCGCGCAGGGCCACGAGATCGCTCCCGGCACGATCGAGGCGGTGACCCGCGCGCTCGACGAGCACGAGTCCCCGGCCCAGATCCTCGAGGACGTCGTCTGGCGCCATCGCGCGACCAAGGTGGCGCCGAAGACGGTGAACCAGAAGCGCTACGTCGACTCGATCCGGCGGAACACGATCACCTTCGGGATCGGCCCCGCCGGCACCGGCAAGACCTTCCTCGCGGTGGCGCTGGCGGCCGCCGCGCTGACCCGGCGCGAGATCAACCGGATCATCCTCACCCGCCCGGCGGTCGAGGCCGGCGAGCGCCTGGGCTTCCTGCCCGGCGACCTGATGGCCAAGGTGGACCCCTACCTGCGGCCGCTGTTCGACGCCCTTCACGACATGCTCGAGCCCGAGCGCGTCTCACAGCATCTCGAGCGGGGAGTGATCGAGGTGGCGCCGCTGGCCTTCATGCGCGGGCGCACTCTCAACGACAGCTTCATCATCCTCGACGAGGCGCAGAACACCAGCCCCGAGCAGATGAAGATGTTCCTGACCCGCCTGGGCTTCAACTCGCGGATGGTGGTCACCGGCGACATCACCCAGGTCGATCTGCCGCCGCAGCAGGACTCCGGCCTGATCGTGGTCGCCGACATCCTCAAGGACGTGGAGGGGATCGAGTTCGTCCGCTTCGGCGAGGAGGACGTGGTCCGGCACAAGCTGGTGCGCCGGATCGTCGCCGCCTACACCGAGCACGCCCAGCGGCTGGCCCCCGAGCTGCGACCGCGCAAGCGAGCGTGACGGGCTCCGAGCCGCAGGCTGTGCTCGACATCGAGGTCATCGGGCTCGACGGGCTTCCGAGCGGTGGTCCGACCGCCCTCGAGGTGAGGGAGCTGTGCGTGCTGGCCCTCTCCTCGGCGGCGATCGCCGAGGGCCACGCAGCCGTGGAGTTCGTGGACGAGGACCGTATCCGCGGGCTCAACCGCGACCATCGCCGGATCGACGCGCCCACCGACGTGCTCTCCTTCCCCGTCGACGAGGACGGCGCCACGCTCGGTCCGCGGGAGCTCGGCGACATCGTCATCTGCCCTGAGCACACCGGCGATCTGCGCGAGGCGGTGCTGCACGGCGCGCTCCACCTCACCGGCATGGATCACGAGACCGACGACGGCGAGATGCTCGCGCTCCAGGCCGAGCTGATGCGCTGGCTGACGTGAGCTCCGGGCTCGGCCCCGCGGGAAGGAGGGCGGAGCCCGATTGGTCAAGCGAGCCTGGAGGGCGAGCAGCCTCATCAGATCGCGGGGCCGGAAGCCCCGCGGAGGTGACCACGTCGGGGTTCGTCGCCTTCGCCGGCCGCCCCAACGTCGGCAAGTCGACGTTGGCCAACGCGATCGTGGGCAGCAAGGTGGCGATCGTGTCCGACAAGCCGCAGACGACGCGGCGGGCCATCCGCGGCGTGGCGACCGGGCCCCAGTGGCAACTGGTGCTGGTGGACCTTCCCGGCGTGCAGCGGCCCCGCGACGCGCTCACCGAGCGGATGCAGCGTCGGGTCGAGCGCGAGCTCGAGGACGCCGACGGATGCCTGTTCGTGGTCAATGCCGAGCAGGGGATCGGACCCGGGGACCGGTTCATCGCGGGCCTGCTGCGCAACGCCCCGGTGCCGGTCGTGGTCGCGGTCAACAAGATCGACCGGGCCGATCGCGCCCGGACCGCGGCCACCCTCCAGGCAGCCGCTGATCTGGAGCTGGGGGCCGACATCTATCCGGTGTCCGCCCGCACCGGCGCCGGTGTCGGCGAGCTGGTGCAGCGGCTCATCTCACTGCTGCCCGAGGGCCCGTTCTACTTCGACTCCGGCCAGCGCTCCGATCAGTCCGAGACGGTGCGCCTGGCCGAGCTGGTGCGGGAGCAGATCCTGGCCCGCACGTGCGATGAGGTGCCGCACTCGGTCGAAGTCGAGATCGAGGCCGTGGAGCCGCGCGGAGAGGACCTGACGGTGATCAACGCCGTCGTGCTGGTCGAGACCGAATCGCAGAAGGGAATCCTGATCGGAGCCGGTGGCCGCATGGTCAAGGCGATTGGCGTCGCCGCCCGGCGCGCGATCGAACGGGAGCTCGGCGGCCACGTCCACCTCGAGCTCTCGGTCCGGGTCCGTCGCCACTGGCGCAGCGACGAGCGGCTGCTCGATCGCCTCGGGATCGAGTAGGGCCGGCTCGCTCGGCGGCCCGGGCCGGTCACGCCGCGGGCGTCTGAGCGACTAGCGGGTGTCCCCGAGCGGCGGACGCCTGATCGGCGCCTCCCCGCGTCGGACTCATACATTCGTCGAGTAATGTTTCAGCACGCTTCAGGAACTGTCAGTCTGCACCGCGCACGGATAGACGGGAACCGAGCGCGGCTGAAGCGACTGACTTAACCCAGGACCGGCGGGCCGGAGACGTCCGGAGATCCTCAAGGGATGGGTTGATCAGGGGGCTCGCGGCAGTCTGCGCTCGGTATTACCCTAGCCCGGGGGCGCGCGGCGGGGCGCGAGCGTGAGGCCGCGCCCTTGCGCCTAGAATCGTCGGCCCGTGGAGGACTCTGAGATCGCCTTCGACGAGCGCGGACTCGTCCCGTGCATCGTGCAGGACTGGCGCACGGGCGAGGTGCTCACGCTGGCCTACATGAACGCCGAGTCGCTGCGCCTGACTCGCGAGACCGGTGAGATGCATTACTTCAGTCGCTCCCGCCGGGAGCTGTGGCACAAGGGCGCGACGTCCGGCAACGTCCAGGCTCTGAAGTCCCTTCGCTACGACTGCGACGGCGATGCGCTGCTGGCCCTGGTCGAGCCGGCGGGACCCGCGTGCCACACCGGAGAGCGGACCTGCTTCTACCGTGGGGAGCTCGACCCGGCCGCGCCGCACGAGATCCTGCCGGCGCTCGAGCGCACGATCGCCGCTCGGGCGCGATCTCGCCCCGAGGGCTCCTACACGGCGGTGCTGCTCAGCGATCCGGCGCTGGCCGGGGCCAAGGTCGAGGAGGAGGCGGAGGAGGTCGTGCGCGCCGCGGCGGAGGAGTCCGATGAGCGGGTGGCCGAGGAGGCGGCAGACGTGCTCTATCACCTCGCCGTGCTGCTGCGCGGGCGCGACCTGTCCCTGGCCGACGCGGAGAGGGTGCTCGATGGCCGTCGCGCCCGCTGACGCGGTCGGGGCCGTGCCCTCGCTGCAGGAGGTCCGCGCGCTCGCTCGGGACTACAACCTGATCCCGCTGCGCGAGACGTTCATCGACGACTGCCAGACGCCGGTGTCGGCGTTCCTGAAGCTGCGTGAGAACGGCCCGGCGTTCCTGCTCGAGTCAGCCGACCAGGGCCGGGTCGGGCGCTACTCGTTCATCGGCTTTCGCCCCCGCAACGTGATCCGCTGGTCGCTCGGCGACGAGGGGGATCCGTACGCGCTGGCGGCCACCGCGGTCGATCGCTTCCGCGCCGCGCCGGTCCTCGATCTGCCGCCGTTCGCCGGCGGTGCCGTCGGGGTCTTCGCCTACGACCTGGTGCGCACGGTCGAGCCGCTCGGGGAGCCGAACCCGGATCCCGTGGGCGTCCCCGACCTGGCGCTGATGCTCACCGACACGCTGGTCGTGTTCGACCACCTCAAGCACACGGTCACGGTGCTGGCCAACGTGTACGCGGACGACGACCTCGAGGCGTCCTACCGGCGCGCGCTGCAGACGATCGCCGAGGTGCGCTGGCGCCTCGCCGGTCCCGTGCCCCGGCCCGCCCGTCCGCCGGAGCTCGACCGCGCCGCCCCGTCATTTCACTCGAACCTGACCCAGGCCGAGTTCGAGGCGATCGTGGCCCGGATCGTCGAGTACATCTACGCCGGCGACGCCTACCAGGTGGTGCCCTCGCAGCGCTGGTCCGCGGGCGTCCCGGTCGAGGCCTTCTCGATCTACCGGGGGCTCAGGGTGGTCAATCCGAGTCCGTACATGTACTTCCTGGACTTCGGCGACTTCGAGATCGCCGGCGCGAGCCCCGAGCCGCTGATCACCGTGGCCGGCCGGCATGTCTCGACGCGGCCGATCGCGGGCACCCGTCCGCGCGGCGCGAACGCCGACGAGGACCGGCGCATGGCCGATGAGCTGCTCGCCGATCCCAAGGAGCGCGCCGAGCACGTGATGCTGGTCGACCTCGGGCGCAACGACCTCGGGCGGGTGTGCGAATACGGCAGCGTCGAGGTCGAGGAGTTCATGGCGATCGAGAACTACAGCCACGTGATGCATATCGTCTCCAGCGTGACCGGCACCCTGCGCCGGGGCGTGGGTGGGCTCGATGCGCTGCGGGCTGTGCTGCCCGCGGGGACGCTCTCCGGCGCGCCCAAGGTCCGCGCGATGCAGATCATCGACGAGCTCGAGCCGGTCAAGCGCGGGGGCTACGGCGGCGCGATCGGCTACCTGAGCTATGGCGGCGACCTCGATACCTGCATCCACATCCGCACCGTGGTGGTCAAGGACGGCGTGGCGCATGTGCAGGCCGGGGGAGGGACCGTCGCCGACGCCAAGCCCGACAACGAGTACCGCGAGTCGGTGGCGAAGGCCCAGGCCGTGATGCAGGCCATCGAGCTCGCCGTGGCGCAGCCCGACTGGCCGTAGGGCGGCCCGCCCGACCCCGGCCGGCCTCCCACGCGCGCCCACTGCTCCGCTCACAGTACCTTTGCATCCGTGCGGGTGCTGGTCATCGACAACTACGACAGCTTCACCTACAACCTCGTCCAGTATCTGGGCGAGCTCGGCGCCGACGTCGAGGTGGTACGAAACGACCACGCCACCGTCGAGGAGCTGCTCGTCCGCGGTTACGACCGGGTGATCGTCTCGCCCGGGCCGTGCACGCCGACGGAGGCCGGGATCTCGCTCGAGGCGGTCAGGCGGTTCCCTGCGGCGCGCATCCCCACGCTGGGGGTCTGCCTGGGCCACCAGGCGCTCGTCCAGGCCTGGGGCGGAAAGGTGATCCAGCACGCGCCGGTGCACGGCAAGACGACGCGGATCGAGCATGACGGCCGGACGATCTTCCGCGGCCTCGAGAACCCGCTCCAGGTGGGCCGCTATCACTCGCTGGTGGTGGCGCCCGAGCTTCCCGAGGTGCTGGAGCGTAGCGCCGTCGGTGCGGAGGTGGTGATGGCCGTCCGTCACCGGGAGCTGCCGGCCGAGGGCGTCCAGTTCCACCCCGAGTCGGTGCTGACCGATCACGGCCGCGAGCTGCTGGGCAACTTCCTCGATCCGGCCACATGACCGCCGCGGCCGAACAGGACCTGCTGACGCGCTCGATCGACGCGCTGGCCTCGGGCCGGGATCTGAGCCTCGAGGATACCTCCGCCGTGCTCGCCGAGATCATGGGCGGCAACGCCACCGAGGTCCAGATCGCCGCCTTCCTGATCGCCCTGCGCACGAAGGGGGAGACGATCGACGAGCTGGCCGGGCTGGCCCGGACGATGCGCGCTCTGGCCGCCCGGGTCGACGTCGGCCGGGCGGGGCTGCTGGACACGGCCGGCACCGGCGGCGGCCGGCGCACGTTCAATGTGTCGACCACGGCGGCGCTGATCGCCGCCGGCGCGGGGTGCACGGTGGCCAAACACGGCAATCGCTCGGCCACCGGTCTGTCCGGGTCCGCCGACCTGCTCGAGGCGCTAGGCGCCCGGATCGACCTGGCGCCGGCCGCAGTTGCCCGCTGCATCGACGAGGTCGGGTTCGGGTTCATGTTCGCCCCGGCCCATCACCAAGCCACGCGCTACGTGATCCCAGTCCGCCGGCAGCTCGCGGTGCGCACGATCTTCAACTTCCTCGGCCCGCTGACCAACCCGGCGGGCGCCGACCGGCAGCTGATCGGCGTCGCCGACCCGGCCTACGTCGAGCTGCTGGCCGGGGCGCTGTCCCGGCTCGGGACCGTCCACGCCCTCGTCGTCTCCGGCCACGACGGGGTCGACGAGCTCAGCATCTCGGCGCCGACCACCGTGGTCGAGGTCCGGGGTGCGGAGCTGAGCAGGTACACCGTGTCCCCCGAGGAGGTCTCGCTGTCGCGCCACGCCGCCGGCGAGGTCCCGGGCGGCACGCCCGAGCAGAACGCCGACACCGCCCGGGCGATCTTCGCCGCTGAGCGCGGGGCGCCGCGTGACCTCGCGGCGCTCAACGCGGGCGCCGCGATCTACGCCGGCGGCGGCGCCGAGACGCTCGAGGCGGGAGTCCGCGCCGCGGAGGCGGCGATCGACTCGGGCGCCGCGAGCGACGCGGTGGTCCGCTTCGTGGCCCGCACCCAGGAGCTGGCCCCGGCGTGAACGCGCTCGAGCGGATCGTCGGCGCCACCCGCGAGGAAGTGGCCCGGCGCCGGCAGACCACGTCGCTGGACGAGCTCCGCGCCGCGGCGGCGCCCAGTCGCGCCGCGCTGCGGCCGTTCGCCGACGCCCTGGCCAGGCCGGGCATCTCGCTGATCGCCGAGCACAAGCGGCGCTCGCCGTCCGCCGGCCTGATCCGCGAGGGGGTCTCGCTGGAGGAGGTCGTGAGCGCCTACGAGCGCGGCGGCGCGGCGGCGCTCTCGATCCTCACCGAGGGACCGAGCTTCGGCGGCTCGCTCGACGACCTCCGCGCCGCCCGGGCGCTCAGCACGCTGCCCCTGCTGCGCAAGGACTTCGTGATCGACATCTACCAGGTCCACGAGGCGCTGGCGGCGGGCGCCGACGCGATCCTCCTGATCGTCGCCGCGCTGACCCCGGCCGAGCTGGCCGAGCTGCACGATGAGGCGCGCGCGCTGGGACTGGCGGCGCTGATCGAGGTTCACGACGCGGACGAGCTGCACATCGCCCTCGCGACCGGAGCGCAGCTGATCGGGATCAACAACCGCGACCTCGGCACGCTCGAGGTCGATACCGCACGGATCTTCGAGCTGCTGCCCCACGTCCCCGGCGGCGTCATCGTGGTCGCCGAGTCCGGGTTCAGCCGCCGCGGCGAGCTCGACCGGCTGCAGGAGGCCGGCGTTGACGCGGTGCTCGTCGGGGAAGCCCTGATGCGCTCCCCGGATCTGGAGGCGGCCGTGCGGACGCTGACGAGGTAACGCGCGGTCACGTTCATTTCCGATGCCGCACGCTCCGAGTGCGTTTATTCCAGATTCACCGCTGGGCTCCACACTGATCCAAAGATGAGGACATTCATACGAACACCGTTCGTCTCGGCGGTGCTGGGTGGAGTGGCCGTCGCCACCGTGTTCCTGGCGCTCGGGGTCACCGGGCACCGGGACACCCAGACGATCGTGGAACAGGGGCCCGTGGCCGTACAGCCGGCGTCGAGCGCCGGCGCCGCGCTCACGCCGCACGCGATCTATGTCCGCGCTGCGCCGGGCGTGGTCTTCGTCCGTTCGCAGATCGTCCAGACCGTCGAGGACCCGTTCGAGCTGAGTCCGCGGCAGCAGCGCAGCGAGGCCACGGGCTCGGGCTTCCTGATCGACGGCGGCGGGCGCATCCTGACCAACTACCACGTGGTCGAGGGCGCAGACCCCAGGACCGGGGTCACGGTGCAGTTCGAGGACAAGGTGACCCGGAGCGCCCGGGTCGTGGGTCAGGACCCGAACAACGACCTGGCGCTGCTGAAGGTGAACATGCACGGCCTCGCCAACGCGCGGCCGCTCGCGCTGGGCGACTCCTCGACCGTCCAGGTGGGCGATCCCACGCTGGCGATCGGGAACCCGTTCGGGCTCGACCGCACGCTGACGAGCGGCATCGTGTCGGCGCTGCAGCGACAGATCCAGGCGCCCAACGGCTTCAGCATCAACGACGTGATCCAGACCGACGCGCCCATCAACCCGGGCAATTCCGGCGGTCCGCTGATCGACGCCGCCGGGCGGGTGATCGGCATCAACTCCCAGATCGCGACCGGGACCGGCGGCTCCGGCAGTGTCGGGATCGGCTTCGCGGTGCCGATCGACACCGCCAGGAAGGCCCTGTTGCGGCTGGAGCGCGGCGGTCAGGTCGAGATCGCCTACCTGGGCATCAACGGCGTGGCGCTGACCGGAGCCCAGCACGGGGTCCAGGTCACCCGCGCGCTGACCGGCGGCCCCGCCGCCCGGGCGGGCGTCGAGCCCGGCGATCACATCCGGTCCGTGGACGGCCGCAGGGTGGCGACGATGGAGGACCTCCAAGGGTTCGTGGCCACCAAGCAGCCGGGTGACACGGTGGCGATCTCGGGCTACCGGGGCAAGCACCCCAAGGCGTTCAAGGTCACGCTCGCCGACCGGGCCGCCGAGGCCCCGACGCAGTAGCCCCGCCGGCGCTCGTACGATGTGGGTGTGGCGCCCAGCGCACCCAAGATCAAGTTCTGCGGCATCAGCACGCTCGAGGACGCGCAGCACGCTGTCGCGGCGGGCGCGTGGGCGGTCGGCCTGATCTTCTGGCCGCACTCCCCGAGACGTTGTGAGCCGGGCGTGGCGGCCGAGATCGGCGCGGCCCTCAGGCGCAAGGTCGAGGTCGCCGGCGTGTTCGTGAACCCGACGCTGCAGGAGCTGACCGAGACCGCTCAGGCGGTCGGGCTGACGCTGCTGCAGCTGCACGGCGACGAAGGGCCCGTGTTCTGCGCCGAGGCTTCGAGGCGCACAGGCTGCAGGGTGATCAAGGCCGCGCGGGTCCGCAGCGGCGCCGACATCCAGGCGCTCGGCGCGTTCCACACCGACTACCACCTGCTCGACAGCCATGTGGCCGGAATGCCCGGCGGGACGGGGGAGACGTTCGCGTGGGAGCTCGCGCGCACCCACCGCGGCAACCCGCCGCTGATCCTCAGCGGCGGCCTCACGCCCGGCAACGTGGCCGAGGCGATCGCGGCGGTGCGCCCGTTCGCGGTCGACGTGGCCAGCGGCGTCGAGCGCAGTCCCGGCCACAAGGATCAGGCCAAGCTGGCCGCGTTTGCGGCCGCGGTCGCCGGCACCGTTGCCCCCGCCGAGGCTCCCGCGCCCGCGCCGCAGCCCGCCCACGACCCCGCCGAGGCCGTCTCGTGAGCGTGGTCGAGCATCGCTTCGGTCCCTACGGGGGCCAGTACGTGCCCGAGTCGCTGATGCCGGCGCTGCTGGAGCTCGAGCAGGCGTGGGTGGCGGCCCGCGAGGATCCGGGCTACCGGGGCGAGCTCGACGCCCTGCTGCGCGACTATGTCGGACGCCCGACCCCGCTCTACCACGCCCAGCGGCTCAGCGAGGCGGCGGGACACCCGATCCACCTCAAGCGCGAGGACCTCAACCACACCGGCGCCCACAAGATCAACAACGCGCTCGGCCAGGCGCTGCTGGCGCGGCGGATGGACAAGCACCGGATCATCGCTGAGACGGGCGCCGGACAGCACGGCGTGGCCACCGCCACGGCATGCGCGTTGCTCGACCTTGAGTGCGTCGTCTACATGGGGACCGAGGACATGCGCCGCCAGAAGCCCAACGTCGAGCGCATGGGCCTGCTGGGCGCCCGCGTCGAGCCGGTCGAGGCCGGCGCCAGGACGCTCAAGGAAGCGGTCTCGGCCGCGATCAGGGACTGGGTGACCAACGTCGAGACGACCCACTACATCATCGGCTCCTGCGTCGGCCCGGCGCCCTATCCGGCGCTCGTGCGGGATCTGCAGCGCGTGATCGGCGACGAGGCCCGCGCACAGCTGCTGGAGCACACCGGCAGGCTGCCCCAGCGCGTGATCGCCTGCGTGGGCGGGGGCTCGAACTCGATCGGCGTGTTCACGCCGTTCGTCGCCGACGCCACCGTCGAGCTGGTCGGCGTGGAGGCCGCCGGGGCGGGGATCGAGACCGGACGTCACGGAGCTCCGCTGACCGTCGCCGGCATCCCCGGCGTCCTGCACGGAGCCTTCTCGGCCCTGATGCAGGACGAGGACGGCCAGATCCTGGAGGCGCACTCGATCTCGGCCGGACTCGACTATCCCGGCAGCGGCCCCGAGCATGCCTGGCTGCGCGATTCGGGACGCGCGCGGTATGTCGCCGTCACCGACGATCAGGCGCTCGAGGCGTTCGCGCGCACCTCGCGCCTGGAGGGGATCATCCCCGCGCTCGAGTCCTCGCATGCCCTCGCCTGGGCGCACGCGAACAGTCCCAGCGAGCTCGACCTGGTGTGTCTGTCGGGTCGCGGCGACAAGGATCTCGCCGAGGCGCTGGAGCATCTGGCGCGCCGGGCGTGACCGGGATCGAGCGCATCGCCGAGGCGTTCGCTTCCTCGGCCGCCGACGGGCGCCGCGCGGCGCTGATGCCCTACATGATGGGCGGCTTCCCCGATCTCGAGACCTCCCGCGCGATCGGGCTGGCCTATGCCGACGCCGGCGCCGACCTGGTCGAGCTGGGGATCCCGTTCTCCGATCCGCTCGCCGACGGACCGGTCATCCACGCGGCGGCCACGGCGGCGCTGCGCGCGGGCGCCTCGATGGAGGCGGTGCTCGGTGTCGGCGCCTCGATCGCCGAGCGCGTTCCGGTGGTGGTGATGTGCTACGCGAATCTGATCTTCGCGCGCGGAGTCGAGCGCTTCGCCGACGCGCTCGTGGCCGCGGGAGCCAGCGGCCTGATCGTGCCCGACCTGCCGCTGGAGGAGGCGCCGGAGATGATGACGGCCTGCGACGAGCGGGGGCTGGCGCTGGTGCCGCTGGTCGCGCCGACGACGCCGATCGACCGGCTCGAGCGAATCGGGCGCCAGGCGCGCGGCTTTCTCTACACGGTCTCGCTGACCGGCACGACCGGCGAGCGATCAGGTCTCGACGGAGGCCTGGACGAGATCGTCGCCCGGGCCCGGGCCCACACCGAGGTTCCGGTCGCGGTCGGATTCGGCATCGCCACGCCCGAGCAGGCCGCCGCGGCGGCGGAGGCGGGAGCCCAGGGGGTCATCGTCGGCAGTCGCCTCGTGCGGGCCGCGGCGGAAGCGGGCGACCCCGCCTCCGAGGTGGGCGAGATCGTCCGCTCGCTGGCCACCGCACTCGCCTGAGCGCTCGGATAGGATTCCCGGCCGAATGGGTCTGATCCTCACCATCACCGCCGGGCTCAGCGTCTGGATCGTCTTCTGGGCGCTCGGCGTCAAGGGCTTCGACGGCTTCCTCATCACCGCCCTGATGGTGATCATCGCGATCGCCATCCGCAACGTCGTCCGCTACCTGCCCGGCCGGGGGGATCAGTAGCCGCCCGGCCGGCGGTCCGGCGGCTGGCCCGACCGTTAGCGTCCCGCTAAGCGCATTCACAACTCCGTTCAGCATCCTGTCGCGTGCATAGAATCGGCGCCGTGCTGTGGGCCCGGGGTGAGACCCGCAATCGGTCGGTGAGGATGAACCTGCTCGGACGCCAACACCTGCTTGCCTGCGGGATGACCGCGGCCCTGGCCGCCGGCGTCGCCGGCTGCGCGGGCGCGACGACGACCGGGTCGACGGTCACCGGCTCGACGCTCACGATCTATTCGAGCGAGCCGGCGCAGATCGCCGGGACCCGGCAGGCGCAGGATGTGCTCGCCGCCGAGCACCTGGCCCTCGATCAGGCCGGAGGCCAGGTGGGGCACTTCAAGATCAAGCTCTCGGCTCTGCACGGGGGCAAGGTCTCCGACAACGCGCGCACGGCGATCGAGGACACGAGCACGATCGCGTACCTGGGCGAGATCCCCCAGCATGCATCGGCGGACTCACTGGGCATCACCAACGCCCAGGACGTCCTCCAGGTCACGCCGTTTGACACCGCGCTCGAGCTGACGCAGACGACCCCCGCCCTCAGCGGCGCGCCGACGATCTACTACGAATCCTTGAAGACCTACGGCCGGACGTTCGGGCGCGTGGTCCCCGCCAACGACACCGAGGCGGTGGCCCAGGTCAGGGAGATGGCGGCTGTGCACGTCGCCAGGCTGTACGTGACCGACGACGGCGGCCCGTACGGCAAGGCGGTGGCCGCGGCGGTCCGCAGCGACGCGGCGAAGCAGAGCATTCCGGTGACCGAGGGCGATGGGACGGTGGCCAAGGTCAGGGCCTCCGGGGCCGACGCCGTGTTCCTCGGGGCGAGTGACGCCACGGCTGCGGCCCGCCTGTTCGATGCCATCGCCGCCGATAACCCGAAGACGAAGCTGTTCGGGCCCACCGGGCTCGACACGCCGGCGTTTGCGGGCGCGATCAGCGCGGCGGCGCAGCGCAACACCTACATCTCGAGCCCCGGATTCCTGCCGGCCGACCTGACCCAGGCCGGCCGGAAGTTCATCGCCGACTTCCGCGCCGCCGAGGGCCGAGACCCGGTCCAGAGCGCGATCTTCGGCTATGAGGCGATGGCGCTGGTGCTCGACGTGCTACGCCGCACCGGTGCGACCACGCCGTCACTGGCCGGCAACCGCAGCGACGTGGTCAAGGAGTTCTTCAACACCAAGAACCGCGCCTCGGTGCTCGGCACGTACTCGGTCAACCAGAATGGCGACATCTCGATCGCCCCGTATGTCTTCAGCCACTTCAAGTTGTCCACGCTGGTCCCGTTCGTCGCGGTCCAAGGGAACTAGATGCGACCCGGCGAATATCCATCCACTCAACAATCAGTCAAAATCATCTAGGAGGAGGCGGCTGTGAAAGCACGCTTGACAATCGGCGCCTGCATGTCTGTCGCACTGGTCGCGGCCGGATGCGGCAGCAGCAGCTCCAGCAGCAGTGGAGGCAGCAGCGGTAGCGGCAGTGTTTCAGGCACCAACCTGACGATCTATTCGAGCCTGCCGTTGCAGGGCTCGGCGCGCCCCAACGCGCTGGCCATCGAGAACGGCGCCAACCTTGCGCTGGCGGCGGTCGGTGGGAAGGTGGGCAAGTACACGATCACGTACAAGATGCTCGACGACTCGACTGCGCAGGCGGGAAAGTGGGACGCCGGCCAGACGACCAACGACGCACACACCGCGATCAACGACTCGAGCACGATCGGCTACCTCGGCGAGTTCAACTCGGGCGCCAGCGAGATCTCGATCCCGCTGCTCAACCAGGCCGGCATCGCGCAGATCAGTCCCGCGAACACGACCGTCGGGCTGACGTCAAGCGCGCCTTCAAACACGCCGGGTGAACCGCAGAAGTACTACCCGACTGGTAAGCGCACGTACGCGCGCGTCATCCCCAAGGACTCGATCCAGGCGGCCGCCCAGGTGGCGATGTGGAAGCAGAACGGGTGCACGAGCGTGTACATCTTCAACGACCAGGAGGTCTACGGTGCCGGCCTGGCCAAGAACGCAGTGCTCGCCGCCGGCCCGGCGGGCGTGAAGATTGCCGCTAACGTCGCGTACGACCCGAAGGCAGCGAACTATCGGTCCGAAGCGG
>JADGPN010000189.1 GCA_017882465.1 Solirubrobacteraceae bacterium | reverse complement strand
ACCGAGCGCACGTCCCGCGCCCGACCCGGTCCGTCGCGACGCCGCACGGCTGGATCGTCGCCAACTCTCTCGTGAGCTCGGCGACGTCGCAGCGAGCAAAGCAGTCGTTCGGGCCGGGGCCGACCGATGGCCGCTGATGGACGACGGCACACGTCGGGCGACGCCAACGCTGGCTCTCGCGTGCACGCTAAAGGAGCGGCGCGCTCAAAGCTCAATCCCGATGGTTCCGGGAATCGGTTCGAAACGAGCTCGGGGGCTAGATTTAGATCAAATCGAAACGTCAAACGTGATCATGTGGGAAGCCCAATTCTTGCCGAGTCGCAGTCCGATGCAGGGGTCGAATGTCTTAAGTCGCAGGCGGCGCGTTGTTTAGAAATCTCGCTCAATCGCGGCGAGTATGTGTTCGGCGATCGCGTCGGGCGTTGGCGGGCAGCCCGGGATGCGGATGTCGACCGGCAGCACGTCCTCGACGGCGCCGACGTGCTCGGCGGCATCGCCGAGCACGTTGCAGCCGAGCGCGCAGTCGCCGAGTGCGGCGACGAGCCGTGGCTCGGGCATCGCCGCGTAGGCGCTGCGCAGCGGGCCGGCCATGCGGGTGGTGACCGGCCCGGTGACGAGCAGGATGTCGGCGTGCCGCGGCGAGGCGACGATGTCGAGGCCGTGGCGCTGCAGGTCGTGCAGCGGGTTGGTGACGGCGCCGAGCTCGTGCTCGCAGCCGTTGCACGAGCCGGCATCGACGTGGCGGATCGCCAGCCAGCGTGAGCCCTCGCGCGTGAGGTCGGCGCTCCGGCGGATCGTTGCGAGCTGCCGCAGGAGGACGAACATCAGCGGTCCACGCAGGCGTAGCAGAGCTCGAAGCTCTTGTTGATCAGGGGAAAGTCGGGGACGAGGTTGCCGGCCGTGGCCCAGGCCAGCGCCGGCCAGTTCGCGTATGAGCCGGTGCGTAGGTGAACCCGCGTGACCGTGTCACCGTCAAGCTCGACGGCGCACGCTGTCGCCCCTCGAGCGCTCTCGACGCGGCCGATACCCACCGACGCGCCTGGCTCCGCGCGCCCGACGAACCCGCGCGCCAGCGGCGCGACCAGCAGCCCCGCGAGCAGGTCGAAGCTCGCCTCGAGTTCGACGGCGCGCAGTCCGAGCCGCGCTTCGACGTCGCCGGCCGGCGCGTGTGGTGCGGCCGGGGTGAAGCCGTCGTAGGCGAGCCGCGGGGCGAGTGTCCGCACGTCCTCGCGAATCCCGGCGGCCCGGGCCGCGGGCCCGACAGCACCGAGGCGGAGGGCATCGTCGCGACCGAGCACTCCCACGCCACCGAGTCGCGCCTGGAGAGACCCCGCGAACTCGAGCTCGCGCCAGGCCGCCCGGGAGTCCGTCCGCAGCTCGCGCAGCTGGGCCCGCATCGCGTCGACCGCGGCGACGTCGAGCTCCACTGTGCCACGGCCGACTGCGATGGTGGCGAACAGGAAGCGATGCCCGAATGCCTGAGCGTTGATCTGCTGGGCCCGATCCTTGAGGGCGGCGAAGGCCATCGTGCCGGGAGCGAACCCGACGCCGGCGCAGATCGCGCCGATGTCGTGCAGGTGGTTGTAGATGCGCTCGAGCTCGAGCAGCACCGTTCGAGCGACCCGAAGCTCGCGGTCGGGCTGCAGGCCGGCGGCGTCCTCGACGGCGTGCGCGTAGGCCAGGGTGTTCGCGACCGCGCACGCGGCGCAGGCCCGCTGGACATAGGGCAGTGCCGCGTCGCGATGCTGACCCTCGGCGGCGCGCTCGAGCCCGCGGTGCTTGTAGAAGAGGCGCGGGTCCATCGCGAAGATCCGCTCACCGATCACGTGGAAACGGAAGTGGCCGGATTCGATCACGCCCGCGTGGATCGGCCCCACGGCGATCTGATGCACGCCGTCGCCGGTCACCGGCGTCATCCAGGCGGCCGGGTCCTCGGGGTGTGTTACGAGAGCGCGGATCGGCTCGTGGCCGTCGAACTCAAGCCCGTACAGATCGTGCGCTTCGCGCTCATCCCAGCCCGCGGCTTCGACGAGCTCGACGATGCTCTCAACGGCTCCGCCCGGCGCCTCGGTCCAGATCACCCGCACGCCGTGCGCGGAGACGATCAGCGCGCACCAGCTGAGCCCGCCGTCTTGGGCGCGCGCCCAGGCTCCGCCGAAGCGCTCGCCGGCGCCCAACGCCCGCTCGATCGACCGGCGCCACTCACCGGGCTCGACATGGTGCAGCGCGGTCACAGCGTTCCTCTCGTCAACGTCTCCACGAAGCTCGAGTTGACGAGCAGCACGCCTGCCGCAAACAGGGCGAGCAACCCGGTGCCCAAGATCGCCGTGAGCGCCACGGTCGTGCGCTGCCCGCGTTCAGGGCGGCGCCGGGGATGCGCGGGCTTCTCGCCGATGACTCCCTCGATCAGCGCATGGAGGAGCCCGAGGAACCCGAGCGCGAGGGCGAGCACGGCCACGGCGGTGACGACCACCTGGCCGGCGGCGACGCCGCCGAGCACGATCAGCAGCTCGGACAGAAACAGGGGTGACGGCGGCAGACCGGCCAGCGCCGCGAGGCTGATGCCCATCGCGGCCGCGGTCGTGGGGCTCTCGCCGGCGACGCCCGTCGGCGCCCGCCGGCCCGCGTCGGAATCGATCCGCAGCAGCGGCAGCGCGGCGTAGAAGCCGAGCGCCTTGGCGAGCGCGTGGCCGGCGACGTGGATCACGACACCGGCGATCGCGAGCGGCGTGCCGAAGCCGATGCCGAGGGCGATCACCCCCATGTGCTCGAGGCTCGAATACGCCAGCAGCCGCTTCCACGGCAGCGATTGCCACAGAAACGGGATCGCCACGAGCATCGAGGTCAAACCGAAGGCGATGAAGACGGCGCGCGTGGTGGCCACGCCCACGGAGGGCTCGAGGGTCTGCTTGACGCGCCAGGCGATCAGCAGCACGGTCGGAAGCAGCGCCGCGGACAGCATGGCGCTGATCGGCGCCGGCGCCTCGCTGTGCGCATCGGGCAGCCAATTGTGGACGGGTGCCCACCCGATCTTGGCCGCGAGGCCGGCCAGGAGCAGCACGAACGCGATCAGCGTCGGGTCTTTGGGCAGCGTGTGAGCGGCGTGTCGCAGCGTGGGCCAGTCGAGCGCGTGCAGGTCGTGGTGCCCGGCGTTGGCCTGGCCGATGGCCAGCACGATGATCCCGAGCAACGCGACCGACAGGCCGAGAGTCGTCAGGACGAGGTACTTCCAGCCCGCGTCGAGCGCGCGGCGACGCCCGGTGAACGCGACCAGCAAGGCCGAGGCGGCGGTCGTCGCCTCGACGATCAGCCACACGACGGCGAGGTTGCCGGCCACGGGAACGGCGAGGAGTGCCGCCCAGAACACGAACAGGGCGGCGTAGTACAGGCTGCGTGAGCGGGCCGCGGTCGTCCAGCTGCGGCCGCTCGTCCGCAGGTACGACGGCGACACGAGCGCGCTGCACAGTCCGACGACGGCGATCACAGCGAGCAGCAGGCCGCTGGCGCCGTCGACCAGGTACCACCGGCCGTGCAGCGCCGCCCGGCCCCCGCGCGCGAAGGCCGTACAGGCAAGGATCAGCGCGGCGACCGCAGTCACGACCGCCGTGGCCATGGCCAGGCGATCGGCTTGCCGGGCCGTGCGGGCGAGCAGCGCGAGTCCCGCACCGACGAGCGGGATCGCCGGCACCAGCACCACCAGGACCGGCACGAGGTCAGTCACGCAGGCCTCCCAACCGCTCGGTGTCGCCGGTCCCGAGCTCGACGTGGATGCGGTGCGCGAACGCGGCCGCGACCGTCACGACCATCGCGAGGTCGAACAGCGCGCCGATCTCGACAACGTACGAGAGTCCCCCAGGCACCGACACGGCGAGCAACGCCAGGCCGTTCTCGGCCACGATCAGTCCGAGCAGTTGGAACAGCAGCGGCCGTCGGGCCACGACGATCGCGATCCCGATCAGGACCAGCGCGACCGCGGCGTGCTCGGTGTGGGAGTTGCCGAGGCCGAGCGGCGGCATCAGCAATCCGGCACACAGCGCGACGGCGCCCGCACCCGCCAGCCGCACCAGCGGTCCGTTTGCGGCGACGACGAGCCGGGGCTCGGGGGTGCGACGAATCAACGCGTACAGCAGCACCGGCAGCACGACCGCCTTGGTCAGGAGCACGAAGCTCGCGACGAGGTAGTCGCCCGAGCGCCCGCCGGCGAGACCGAGGGCACCGATGCCGAGCGCGAGCGACTGGGCCGCGACGAGTCCGATCGCCACCGAGCGCCGCCTGACGACGATCACCGCGAGGCCGAACAAAAGGATTACCGTGACGAGTACGCCACTCACGCGCCCACCCCCCCGACCCACAGGCCCGCGCCCGCGAGCGCGATCACGCACCCGAAGCCGAGCAGCGCCGGCACACGGAGGATCCGCATCTTCGCCTCCGCGGTCTCGATCACCGCCAGCGCAGCGCACAGTCCCACGACACCCAGGACCAGGAGCCCGATGCCGGCCCCGAAGGCGCTCCCGTGGGGCAGGAACAGCTCCGCGCCGAGCAGCAGCAGCACCCAGTGGCGCGCCGCGGCCGCCCACTGGATGAACGCCAGGTCACGGCCCGCGTACTCGAGCAGGGGACCCTCGTGGATCATCGTCAGCTCGAGATGGGTGTCGGGGTTGTCGATCGGCTGCCGGCCCGTCTCGACCAGGATCACCAGCGCGAACGCGATCGCGCCGCACCAATGCGCCGGCCCGCTCCAGATCGCCCCGCCGGAAGCGGCCGCACTCATCGCCCGCAGATCGGTGCTGTGCGCGGGCAGCGCCGCCACCAGCAGCGCGAGCACCAGCAGCGCCTCTCCAAACACCGCGATCATGAGGTCGCGGGCGGCGCCCATCAGCGCAAAGCCGCTGCCCGTGTCCCACGCCGCGGCGGCCAGCGCGAACCGGGCCAGCGCGAGCAGCCCGACGAGCACGAGCGCATCGTGACCGAGCCCGAAGTTGCCGGCGTGGCCGGCAATCGGCACGATCACCAGCGCGGCGAGCAGGCAAGCGGCGACCAACGGAGGGGCGAGCCTGTATACGACGCCCGTCCCCTCTGGGTCAACGGCGCTCTTGCCCCACAAACGCCGCAGCATCCGATAGGGCTGCCACGGCGATGGCCCCCGGCGCCCCTGCAGTCGCGCCTTGAGCGCTTGGATCGAGCCCGGGAGCAGCGGCGCCAGCGCGACGCCGAGGAGCTGCAGGATCGCGGCGAGCGCGCTCATCCGAAGATTCCCGTCCGCGCGCACACGAGCCCCACGAGCACGAGTCCAAGGAGGTACGCGGCATAGGTGCGCACGTTCCCCGTCTGCAGGCGCCGGGCCACCGCGGCGGCGCGCAGCCCGGCGCGGATCGTGGGCTCGTACAGCAGCGTGTCGACGAGCGAGGGGACGTGGCCGGAATAGGTGATCTTCTGCACCATCCCGCCACTGCGCACGACCTCGAGCACGCGATGGGGTCGCAAGACCCCCTCGAGCACGAGTCGCAGCGGCTTGGTGAACGCCGCCGACGTCCAGCCGAGCTCCGGCACGAGCGCCTGCCCACAGGCCCACGCCGGTGCCGGAGCGGCGCGCCGGGATCCGCGCAGCCGCATCAAGCCCGCCGTCAGGACAGCCAGCGCGATCGCGATCGCCAGCGCCGGGTAGGCACCCGTGCCCGGCACCAACAGGCCCGGCTGTCGCGACAATCCAGCGCCGGCGCCGCCGGGGGCCAGACGCGCGAGCGTCGGCAGGATCAGGCCCGGCACGAGCCCCAAGAGAACGCACAGCGCCGCGAGCAGAGCCATCCCGGCGCGCATGCCGAGCGCCGGATCGTTCGCGTGCGCGCATTGCGAGCGGCGGGGCGCTCCGAACAGCGCCAGTCCGACCACCTTGACGAAGCACAGCAGCGCCAGCGCCGCCGTCGCCGCCAGCCCGGCCAGTGCTGCGCCGGCCACGAGCGCCACCGCCACCGGCCGGTAGAACGCGGCGTGCAGCAGGGACTGCAGCGTCAGCCACTCCGAGGCGAAGCCGTTCAGCGGCGGCAACCCGGCGATCGCCATCGACCCGACCAGGAACGCGCCGCCGGTCCATGGCATGCGGCGCAGCAGGCCACCGAGATGGTCGAGGTCGAGACTGCCGACTGCGCGCTCGAACGCGCCGGCGCCGAGGAACAGGAGCGTCTTGAAGATCGCATGGTTGGCCACGTGAAGCAGCGCCGCCGCAAACGCGATCGCTGCCCACTGATACGCGCCCGCGTCCGCGAACAGCAACGACGCACCCAGGCCAAGAGCGATGATGCCGACGTTCTCGATCGAGTGATAGGCGAGCAGACGCTTCAGGTCGTGTTGCACGAGCGCCCACAGAACGCCGCCCACGGCCGAGACCAGACCGATCAGCAGCAGCGCGATCCCGAGCCACCGCGGCGTCGCCCCGAGCCACTCGAACTCGACCCTGATCAGACCGTATATGGCGACCTTGATCATCATCCCCGACATCAGTGCCGACAGATGCGCCGGCGCGACCGGGTGCGCGCGCGGCAACCACGAGTGCAACGGGATGAACCCGGCCTTGGTGCCAAACCCGATCAGCGCGGCGATCGCCACCAGCGTCTGGGCACCGGTCCCCGCGGCGGCCAGCGCCGATGGGTCACCGATCGCGCCGTGATGCTGGAGCACGAGCAGCGCGATCCAGACGCCGGCGCCGCCGAGGTGGGTGATCGCCAGGTACGCGTACACCGCGCCGCGCACGCTCGCGTCGCGCTTCGCGACCAGGATCGCCGCCGCCGGAAGCAGCGTCATCAACTCCCAGAAGGCCAGGAACGTCGTCACATCGCGGGCCGCGAGCACCCCGACGAGCGACAACAGGAACCCGGCGGTGAGTGCACCCACCCCTCGCTCCCCCGCGCTCCCGGGCAGGTAATCACGGGCGAACAGCAGCGTCGGCACCGCCGTGACGCCCAGTACGGCCACAAAGAAGCCGCTCAGCTGATCGAGACCGAATGCCGGCCCGATCGAGCTGCGGAACGGCGCGCCGAGCGCCTGGTCGCCCGTCAGCACGGCGATCCCCACCACACCGAGCACCAGCATGCCCGCCGCCTGGACGATCACGCCGACCCCGAGCCGGCCCGGCCAGGCCGCAAGCAGCCCGCCGAGAGCGAGCGTCGCACAACCCGCGATCGCGCCGGCGCCGAGCACCCCCACGACTAGCCGCGATCCTGCCCTGGCCCGAAGTCCTCCTCCGCGAGGTCCTCGAGCAGCGCGCTGTTCTCCTTGAGCGTCGAGGAGATGATCATCTTCGCGAGCTCGAGCAACTCGAGCGTGCGCGGGTCCTTGACCCGGTAATAGACACTCGTGCCCTCCTTGCGGCCGACCACGAGGCCCTGCTTGCGCAGCGCGGCCAGATGCTGCGACGTGCCACTCGAGTCGAGCTCGAGCGCGTCCTGCAGAGCCCCGACCGAGCGCTCACCGTCGCGCAGCAGCTGCAGCAGCCGGACCCGCGCCGGGTGACCCAGAACTCGGAAGAAGTCGGCCTTCAGCGCGTAGATCGGAGGCTGATTGGCGCGCGAAGACCACATACGGATTCTCCACAGCTTATAAGAACATTAGACAAGAGCTGCGTTGCTGTCTCCCGGCAGCGCAACTGCGGGTTGCCGGACTCGTGCCTTGGCGAGCGGCTCGGGATCCCGCCGGACTTCACCCTTGCAACGCTTTCGCGCGCTCGGCTACATCGGAGCTGACGACTGCCTAAGCGAGTTTGCAATCGTCCGAATTGAGCTCCGGACCGTGAACGCGCGCTCGCGAGTTCGCCCAATCTAAGGCGCCCGGCTGCCGCGGCCCGCACGATTGCTTTTGTCCTACGCCCGCCTCGCGTCGCGCGATTGCGTTGGCGACATTGCAATCGTGCCGTTCCCGGTCACGCCGCAGCACGCTTTCGGATTCGCCCACTAGCGCTCGCCAGCGTGGGGCCACGCCCAGGCTGGACG
>JADGPN010000188.1 GCA_017882465.1 Solirubrobacteraceae bacterium | reverse complement strand
GTCACGCTACCGCTCGCGCAGGGGAAAGCGGGCGTCGGTCGCGTCCTGCTTGCCGCCCATTCCGAGACTGTTCGCGCCGGTCCGGAACGCTCGCCGCTCCAACCGGACGACCACTCAGCGAAAGAAATGGCTAATAGCCATGGCAGCGGGCAAAATCGCGGCGGGAGCAATCGTCGGTCCTAACGACCGCCGACGGTTGCATACAGCAGCGCGAAGTGACCGAACAGTCCGATACCAGCAGCGTGACCGTGCGCCCGCCAACATCGCGCGGTGGCTGCTTAGAAGGCGTAGAGCGGCGCGACCGCATCCTCGTTGAGGCGCGCGCCATGATGCCGCAGCGGCGTCACAATACCCGCCAGCGTCGAATTGACACGCGCCTCAGGCATCCTCGGTCCCTCCGGTGGGAGCCGTGTGCGCGCGCTCTTGGATCGTCGCGATGATCGCCGTGTAGTCCTGGTGGCCGCGGCCGTCGTGCTCGGCGTCCAGCAGCCAGCTGCGCCCCGCCTCATCGAGCCGCAGATGCAGCCCGGCGCGCTGCGCGTCCTCGGCCACCAGGTCCATGTCTTTGTGCGCCAGCGACAGGCGAAAGCTCGCTGAGTAGTCGCCCGACTCGATCATCGGTCGTCGTCGCTGCGCCTGCGACGCCAGCGGCGTCTGCGCAAGGACGTCGAACATCACCTCGCGGGGCACGCTGAACGCCTCGGCCAGCGCGAGCGCCTCGCCCAGCAGCGCGAGCGTGCCGACCAGCGTTGTCTGCACGATCAGCTTCGCGCCGGCCGCCGATCCCAGCGGCCCGATATGCAGTACGGAACCAAGCAGCTCGAGCACCGGCCGGGCCTGCCCGAGCACGTCCGCATCGCCACCGACAAAAATCGCCAACGAGCCGGCCCGAGCCGCGGCGGGAGGACCGTGCACGGGAGCGTCAAGCAGCGCGCTGGACGCCGGCAGGCTCTCGCGCAGCGCGCGGATCGCGTCCGGTCCGACCGTCGACATCTCCACCGCGATCAGCCCGGGATGCGCTCCAGCGGCGATTCCCTGTGCTCCCTCGCTGACGGCCCGCAGGGCGACCGGGTCGCTGACGATCGTGATCACGAAGTCCGAAGCAGCAGCCACCTCGGCCGGCGACTGCGCCGCGGCTGCGCCGAGGGCGACCAGTGGATCCAGCGCCGCGCGAGTGCGGTTCCAGACGCACACCCGGTGCCCGCGGGCGAGCAGCCGCTCCGCAAAGCCGCTGCCCATCGCACCGACGCCGACGATCCCCACCGGGCTCATCCGTGGGCACTCTACCGGCACGCCACGCCCCAAGTCTCCGCCTCCCACCAGCCGTCGCCCTCGCCAGACTCCCGCTCGCCGGATGTATGGGTCACCATCCACAATAGCGGCCTCCGCCGACCAGCTGAGTTCTCCGTTCACGAACGCAGAACTCTCGGCCGCTCCGAACCGGGGACGGAAGACTTCTCCTCCTGACCGGAATCAGCAACGCCAGGCGGACCCTGCATTCGCCAGACCGCGGGCGTCCGCACCGAACTGATCAGTGCCCTACCTTGCGTGGGTAGGAGGTCCAGCCGGTGCGTCCGCCACTTGCGTGCCGACCTCGACGGAAACGCCAATTGAGCGAAGTAGCGTGACCGGGTGTGACGGGCAAGGCGTCAACCGCGGGAACGGGTCGGGTTCTCGAGCGCCGGCGGGCGGTCGCCGTGGCGCGCCATTACCGCGAGTTCGAGGGCCTCTCGATCAGGAAGATCGCCGACCGTCCCGGTCGCTCTCCGGCGACGGTCAAGGCGTTTTTCTAGACCCGACCGGCGAAAAGCCGCGGGCGGTCAAGGCCCGCTAGAAGGCCCCTGAAGAAGTGGTTTTGAAGAGGCTGTGCCCGCGAGGGGTGCCGCGAGTCGCGGTGCTTCGCGCGGTTCGGTGCTCAGGCTCGTTAGGCCAGTCAGGACTCGCGGCGCTCCGCAGCGGCCGATCAGACGCCTTTCAGGCCGGTTCGGGGTGGCCGGGAGGTCATGCGGTGCCGGTGGCGAGGTGATGTCCGATCGGGTTGAGGTTGACCAACGCCGCGGCCCAACTGGCTTGCACTCGGGTTTTGTCGCTGCCGATGTACTGGCTTTTGCGCGCGCCGTAGCGCAGCGGTGCGCGAGCAGCCCGAGGAGCCGTTCGACCCGCGGCCTGTGCGTGGGGGAGACGACGAGCCATGTCGCGATCTCCTTGTTTGACAGCCCGCGTGCGGTGAGGCGCAGGACGTCCACCTCACGGTCGGTCAGGTCGTTCGGCCAAGCCACGTGCGGTCGCGAGACGCCGGACGCCTCGATCACCGCTGCGGCCATCTCCGGATCCAGCCGGCCGGCCACGGGCTCGTTCTGCACCACGCGTACGGCCTCTTCGCGGGTGCCCGGGGCGATACGGGCGGTCCTCGGTCATCGCCGCGAGCATGTCGGCGGCCGCGAGCAGCCGGGGCGCCGCGGAAGGTGGGCGGCGCGGGCGCCACGGTGGTTGCCAGTCCCGTCAAGGTGCTTGCCGTCGCTGACGGTTAGCTGGACAGTGCCACTGGCGCTCGGAGGTCCGATCAGGCCGGGAGCGAGCCTGAAGATCGCGCCGATGTCCACCGACTCTCCGGCACGCGGCGCGCTCCACGCCTCGAGCGCGCGAGCATCAGGCGCCCACTGGTCACACGGATGGCGTTTTCGGCGGGGGTACGTGGGGAAATCGGATGCCTTTCCGTCGGCTCAAGCCTACTTCCCCGGTCGGGTCGAAGCGACGAAGTGATCCGCGCGAGCGATCTCCTCGTACCAAGGGCATCTTCCAGACGCTCCTAACGCCGTCGTTGTCATGGACTGATGGGTGACCTGATCATTCTGAGCGAGCGGCTGGCGGACCGGTCGCGCCCTGCGCGGACGGGTCGCGCCGCGTTCTTCTTCGACCCCACGTGTCCGTTCTCGTATCTCGCGGCCGAACGGGTCGAGCGGGTGCTGGGCGAGGTCGAGTGGGTTCCGACCGCGTCCGTCGCATTCCGCCGGGTAGCCCGAGCTGAGCCGCCGGAAGCTGTGCGCGCGAATGCCGAGCGATGTGCCGCCGCGCTTCGGCTGCCGTTGATTTGGCCTGACCGTTTCCCAGCCGACTCTCCCGCCGCCCTACGAGCCACGGCCTACGCGGCGGAGATCGGCGCCGGCGCCCGCTTCGCGCTGGCAGCCATCAGGCTTGCGTTCTGTGGCGGGTTCGACCTCGAGGATCCCGAGATCATCGCGGCGGCCGCGGCGGCGGCGGGCGTGCCGCGCGACAGCTGCCTGGCTGCCGCGGCTGATAAAGCCCGCGACGCCCCAGTGCACGCAACCGCCAGCGCGCTGCGCGCACGCGGAGTCCGGCGGCTGCCGGCGATCCGCATCGGCCGGCGCTTTTACGCCGGCGAGCATGCCACGAAGCCTCTCACCACCTGAGGCCCAGAACCCCACTTCCGTGGAGATTGGCAGATCTCGCGCTCTGTCGCTGGCGGGGCGCTACGGTCAGGATGGCGTGCGAGTGATCCTGGATATCTGGATACGAACATCTGGATGTACATCGGCGAAAGTCGTGAGCTGCCGAAACCGCCGAGCGATCACAGACACGGACGTCCTTACGCAAACTCCACCCCTTGCGCCAGCGGGAGCTCATCGGAGTAGTTGACGGTGTTGGTGGCACGGCGCATGTAGGCGCGCCAGGCGTCGGATCCGGACTCGCGACCGCCGCCTGTGGATTTCTCACCGCCGAACGCTCCGCCGATCTCGGCCCCGGAGGTCCCGATGTTGACGTTGACGATCCCGCAGTCAGAGCCATCCGTGGCGAGGAAGCGCTCGGCCTCGCGTTGATCGCGGGTGAAGATGCTTGAGGACAACCCTTGAGGAACGCCGTTGTGCAAGGCGATCGCGTCGTCGAACTCGCGGTAGGTCATCGCATACAGAACGGGCGCGAACGTCTCGCGTCGGACGAGGTCTGTCTGAGCCGGCATCCGGACGAGCGCCGGCTCGACGTAGTAAGCACCCGGGTAGCCCGCGACCGGCCGGCGCCCGCCGCCGGCGATCAGCTCGCCACCGTCGGCGCGCGCCTGATCGAGCGCCTCGACCATCCCCCGGTACGCGCGCGCGTTGATGAGCGGACCGACGAGGGTCCCGGCTGCAAACGGGTCGCCGATCGGGAGCCTTCCGAACACGTCACCCAACCGCCGGACGAGCGCATCGACAACTTCCTCGTGGGCGATCACGCGACGCAGGGTCGTGCACCGCTGTCCAGCGGTTCCCGCGGCGGCGAACACGATTCCCCTGGTGGCCAGCTCGAGGTCGGCCGACGGTGCCACGACCGCCGCGTTGTTGCCTCCGAGCTCGAGCAGGCAGCGGCCGAGTCGCGCCGCGACGCGCGGCGCGACTCGCGCTCCCATCCGCTCTGATCCGGTGGCGCTCACCAGCGCGACGTCCGGGCTATCGACCAGGACCTGGCCGCCTTGTGCGTCGGCGATCACCAACTGGTGCAAACCCGCCGGCGCCCCGGCCTCCGAGCCGGCGCGCTCTAGTAATGCCGAGCATGCCGCCGACGTGAGCGGCGTCATCGGCGAGGGCTTCCAGACCACGCTGTCCCCGCAGACCAGCGCGATCGCGGTGTTCCACGACCACACCGCAGCAGGGAAGTTGAAGGCCGAGATCACGGCGACCACTCCGAGCGGGTGCCAGGTCTCCATCAGCCGGTGGCTCGGTCGCTCCGATGGCATCGTGCGACCGTCCAGTTGGCGCGAGAGCCCGACTGCGAAGTCGCAGATGTCGATCATCTCTTGAACCTCGCCGAGGGCCTCGGACGGGATCTTTCCGGCCTCGATCGTGATCAGCTCGGCGATCTCGGCCGTGTGGTCATGCAGCAGTGCGCCGAGGCGCTTGATGAGTGCGCCGCGGATTGGCGCCGGCACCGTGCGCCAGGTCGTGAACGCGTCCTTGGCCGCGGCGATTGCGTTCTCGACGTCTGCGCTTGTGGCGGCTGGAACGTCGAGTAGGTCTTCGCCGGTGATCGGCGAGCGCGCGCGCATGCGGGGTCCGCTCCCGGGTGACACCCGGACCCCGCAGCGCTCGAGACTCCGGAGGGCGCGCTCCCGGAGCTGGTCAGTCGACGATACGGACAGATCCTGCAGAGGTGTAATCGAGCTCATCGGTGCTCCATGAATCCGGGGTGAGGGCTCAGCTTCGCCGATACCACCGGGGCGAGGTTGTGGGAGGTGGCTTGAGGGCGGCGCGGACGACGATCATGTGGGGCTCGTGGCTGCCGACCGACCGGCCCAGCGCATCCTCGAATGCCTGGCCGAATCCCTCGATCGTCGTTGCTGGGAGCCCGAATGACATCGCCAGCGCCGCGAAGTCCGGTCCTGCCAGGTCGACGCCGAAGGGCTCATCGCCGGCACGCGCCTGGTCGAAGCGCAGCATGCCGTAGCCGCCATCGTCGACCAGCACGATCGTCACCGGGATTCGCTCTTGCGCGACTGTCGCGAGCTCCCCAGCGGCAAACAGAAACCCGCCGTCTCCGGTCACGCACACCGTGGGCCAGGCCCCCGCGAGGCAGGCTCCGAGCGACGCCGGGAAACCGAACCCGAGCGTGCCCCAACCCATGGGGTAGGCAAGCTTGCGTGGGCGCGGCACCCGTCGGTAGCCGGCGAGCCAGTAGCCCGGAATGCACATGTCGGCGACGACGACCGAATCCGCCGGAAGGGCGCGCTCCATGATCTCGAGGAACGCTTTGGCCTGCTCGTCGTCCCCCGCGATCGAGGCCTCCACCTCGGTGGCGATCGCGGTCAGGCGGCGCTGCAGCTCGGGGAGCCCCTCGCGTGCCGGAACCTGGGGCGCCAAACGCGCGAGCACTGCGCGAGCATCGCCCACCAACGTGACGTCCGAGGCGTAGTTCTTGTTGGCATCTGCCCCGTCGATGTTGACGCTGATCAACGACGGCGGCGGCGGCATCAGCCAGTTCTGGGTCATCATGCCGTCGAAGTCGGTGCCGATCGCGAGCACGACGTCCGCCTCGTCCCACAGGACTCCGACCTCCCTGGCATGCACCGGTCCCGGGACGGCGCACGGATGCCCGGGGGGCAGCAACCCTCTGCCCATGTACGTGGTGATGACCGGCGCGGCCAGCCTGAGCGCGAGCTCCCCCACCAAAGCACCTGCGTCAGCGCGGAGCGCGCCGCCTCCCGCCCAGATCACCGGCCTCGAGGCGCTTGCGAGCACCTCGCATGCCTGGTCGACGGCGGCAGTCGAGAGCTCGGGAAGCGGTAGAGCCTCGAGCATCGCCACCGACCCCGACGAGGTCTGCTGCGAGAGCAGATCGGTCGGCACGCCGAGATAGACCGGTCCGGTCCGGGCCGCGAGCGCAGTCGAACCGCCCTCGATTACGGCGCCGGCGATCTCCTCAACGCTGCCGAGCAGGCGCGCGGCCTTGGTAACCGGGCCGAACATCGCCGTCTGATCGCGCGTCTCGTGCAGAACGCCTCGATAGACACCCCTGCGGCGCAAAGCAGCCGGAATGTCGGTGGCGATGACAAGCACCGGGGAGTTCGACGCCATCGCCTCGCCGGTTGCGCCGAGGGTGTTGGCGGCACCCGGTCCGGTCGTGACCAGGGCGACGCCGAGCCTACCCGTCGCGCGCGCGAACCCGTCGGCCGCGTAGACCGCGGTCTGCTCGTGACGGACACCTACGAGCCGAATGTCCGATTCGCGCAGCGCCTTCCAGATCGCAAGGTTGTGGACTCCCGGCAACCCGAACACCAGCTTCACGTCGAGCTGCTCGAGCATCTCCACGAGGCGTCTGGCCCCGGTCGCGGTCGCTGACGCTGTGTCGCTCACGAACGCCGCCTAGACGATGTTGTACTCCGGGCGCAGCGCGGAGACGTCAAAGCGCTCGACGCTCAATGGTGTGATGTCGATGAACGTGGGGCGGCGCAGGACCATGTCGCGCAGGATCTCACCGACGGCAGGACCCTGCAGGAACCCGTGGCCCGAGAACCCCGTTGCGTACAGGAAGCGGGACACCTTCGCGACCTCGCCGATGATCGCGTTGTGGTCGGGCGTCATCTCATATAGCCCGGCCCAGCCACCCCGGATGCCGGCGTCCGCGATCCGCGGCGCGCGGCGCCGCACCACCGCCATCAGGTCGGGGATCCAGTCCTCCGTGGTCTCGATGCTGAAACCTGGCTTCTCGTTGGCATCGGCCATTCCGATCAGCAGCCCCGGGCCCTCACGATGAAAGTAGAAGCTCGACTCGAAGTCGATGGTCATGGGCAGGTTCGCGGGCAGTCCGTCGATCGCCTCCGTGAACAGGATCTGGCGCCGCAACGGGGTGACTGGAAGCTCCACGCCGACCATATCGCCGCAGCCTCGCGACCACGGGCCCGCAGCGCAGATCACGGTGTTCGTCGCGATCGAACCTTGGCTGGTGAGGACTTCGGTGATCTGATCGCCCCTGGTGTCGATGGCGAGAACCTCGCAGCCCACCCGGATGTCCGCGCCTTGGGCGCGCGCGGCGAACGCGTACCCCTGCACGACCCCTTCCGGAGTGGCATGGCCGTCGCCGGGCGAGAACGCTCCGGCGAGGATGTCCTCTCCTTCCAGCAGCGGGCACAGCCCGCGAGCCTCGCCGGCAGTCACGATCCGGGAATCCAGGCCGCACTCCTTCTGCAGCGCGACGCTCTCGTCGAAGGCGTCGAGGTCGGACGCACGGGTGAGCACGAACAAGTATCCGACCCGCTTGAGGTCGATCTCCCAACCCGGGCGGCGGTTGAATTCGCGAAAGGCGGCGAGGCTGCGCTTCGCGATCTCGATGTTCAGCAGGTCCGAGAACTGTGTGCGGACGCCGCCGGCGGCTCGGCATGTGGAGCCGCTGCCAAGCTGCCCCCGCTCGACAAGCACGACATCCACGCCGGCCTCGGCGAGATGGAAGGCGGCGCTGGTGCCGATCACCCCGCCGCCGATGACGACCACGGCCGCGGAGTCGGGGAGCGGGGGGG
>JADGPN010000187.1 GCA_017882465.1 Solirubrobacteraceae bacterium | reverse complement strand
CGCTGCAGCGCCGTCCCAGACACCAAAGCGATCGCCAGCGTCATCCTCGCTTTCCGCGCGGAGCAGGGAGGCCGTCGGTCCGGAAGAGATGCTCGTCCTGAGGTGAAAGCGGGGCTCCGCTCTGGCGGGGTGGTTGACGCTTTCGCGTGGTCGAGCCGGCTACTCCGTCAGCCCGATTGCATCGATCGGCCGGGCGTGCAGCGCCCGTCGCGTCGGCAGCGCCAACGCTAGTCCTAGCCTACTCGTGCGGCAGCGAGTGCTCGCCGGTAACGCTTGCCAGCGCGGCGATGATTTCGTCTGCCAGACGGGCGCCGTCGCCGGCGCGCTCGGGCGTGGCTTGGACGCGGACGACGATGTTTTCGCCGTCGATCTCCTCGAGCAGGACCCGCGGCGCCGAGCGCGTCGGCGCGCCCACGCTCTGATCAAGGATCGCTTGGACGTGGCTCGGGCGGATCCCGGCACCGATGCGCACCTTGACGTCCACCGGGGCGGGCTCAAGGAGTGGAACGATCGCAGCCGAGAGGACCACGCTGTTGGGGATCATGATCCGGTCCTCTCCACGTGCGAGCGTCGTATAGAGGAGCCCGAGCGAGCTGACAACGCCTTCAGTCCTCCCCGCCAGCGGCCCTGCCTGGAGCCGCACCCGCTCACCGACGCGGAACGGGCGTGCGCTCAAGAGCACCACACCGGCGATCAGGTTGCCCAGGGTCTGCTGCCGCAGCGAGACCGAACACGACCGCGGTGAACGCTCCGCCGAGCGCAAGCGTCTGGGGCCTCAGCCCAGCGATCCCCAGGGCGGCAAGGGCCGTGATCAAGAGCGTCAGCAATCGGATCAGGAAGCCGACGGTGCCCGCGGTTGCGGGGTCCATCCGGCGAAAGAACGTCGGCGCGGCGGCGCGGCCGATGTCCCGCGCGAGCGCCCACCCGAGGACGACCAGTGCCAGCACCGTCGCGGCTCGCACCGGCGTGTCGAGGCCGCGACCAAAGAACTGTTTGCGGTTCGCGTATGCGACGAGGACTCCGGCGAGTAACAGCAACAGCAGCGCGGCCTGCCGGCGTGCGCGCCGCACCATGTGTCGACTGACCTGCCCAGCGAGCCCGACCTTCTCCCACGCTTGGCTGCGCGTCTCAAACACTCGCTCGAGGTACAGGTCCTTGCGGTTCGTCGACGGCTTCGGCATTCGGGTCCGAGTGTAGGTGCGGGCGATGCCACACGGGGTCCACGCGCGGCTCAAGCCGAGCCGTTCATCCGCGACGTCTTCGACCAGTTCTCGGAGACGAAACGGTGGCGCCTTCACGTTCATGACCGACGTCGACAGCTCCCTCAAGGGTTCCCATACAGCTACTCGGGATTGAGCTGGAATGCGGACGTCGTGGAGCGGAATCCCAGCCTCACTTATCAGCCGAGCACCAAACCGGGGCTGTCGCCGCTGCTCGAGGAGCTCAGCCTCATGGGCTGACGGCTGGGCTCAGCGTCTGCACCGCTACGCCTTCCGCTTCCGGTGTTGTTCGGCTCTGCGTCCTGCTGCGGGTTGCCGGCGCCAGTGCCGCGCCTTGACAGCCTCCTGCGGTTAGGGGAGTGTTCGGCTTGAAACGGAGCTCGGTTGCGCTTGAGGAGAAAATCGATGCTGTCGGCTAGGGCGGCCCGTAGCAGTGCGAGGACTGGACTAGGGCACGGGTGTTTATCGCCGTGATCGAGGCCGACGCCGGGGAGCCGCCGCATGCCGTGGCTGCGGAAGGTGCTGTGCTTGCCGGCCGCCCCGTCGCGGTGCGTCTCTGCCGCCCATGGGGGATCCCGCCAACCACTGCGACCAGGGGGCAGACCTGCGACTGGGTGAGGAGGCGACTTCGATGAGTGAGCTTGAAGCCGGTGTGGAGATCGACGAGGAGGTTTTCGAGCCTGGGGATTCGCGCTTCACGGTGATCCGCCTGTCGCTGACGGCGGCGCTGGGCGGGTTCTTGTTCGGGTATGACAGCGCGGTCATCAACGGCGCGGTGAAGGCGATCACCGCTCATTTCTCGACCAGTGCGGGGGTGCTGGGCTTTGTGGTGGCGTCGTCGCTGTTGGGGGCGGCGGCCGGAGCGCTCGGCTGTGGGCGGGTGGCCGAACGGTACGGCCGGCTGCCCGCGATGCGGGTGGCGGCCGTGCTGTTCCTGATCGGTGCGGTGGGGAGCGGCTTGGCGAGTTCTCTGGTGATGCTGGTGGTGTTCCGAGTGATTGGCGGTGTCGCGGTCGGCGTCGCGTCGGTGATCGCGCCGACCTACATTGCCGAGATCGCGCCGGCGAGGATCCGCGGCAGGCTGGGTTCGCTGCAGCAGCTCGCGATCGTCACCGGGATCTTCCTGGCGTTGCTGGCCGACTACGCGCTTGAGACGGCTGCGGGCGGGTCTGAGAAGACCCTCGGGCTGGGTCTTGAGGCCTGGCGGTGGATGTTCCTGGCGATGGTGGTTCCCGCACTGCTGTACGGCGGGCTGGCGTTCACGATTCCGGAGTCGCCGCGTTACCTGGTCGCCAAGCAGCGCCTGGACGAGGCGCGCATAGTGTTGCGCCGGGTGCTGGGCAACATCGACCTCGGCGCGAAGGTAGCGCAGATCAAGGAGACGCTGCAGCGCGAGGGGCGCCCGAGCATGCGCGACCTGCGCGGACCCAGGTTCGGGCTGCTGCCAATCGTGTGGGTCGGCATCGCGCTGTCGGTGTTTCAGCAGTTCGTCGGTATCAACGTGATCTTCTACTACTCCAGCGTGCTCTGGCAGGCGGCCGGATTCACCGAGAGCGACTCGCTGAGCATCACGGTGATCACGGGCGCCGTGAACGTCGTCACGACTCTCGTTGCGATCGCTTCGATCGACCGCTTCGGCCGCAAGCCGCTGCTGATAATCGGCTCGATCGGCATGGCCATCACCCTGGGAACGCTGGCGGTCGTGTTCGGAACGGCCACGCTGAAGGGCGGCATGCCTGTGCTGACCGGCGTCGCCAAGCCGGTTGCGCTGATCGCCGCCAACGTGTACGTCTTTGCGTTCGGGATGTCGTGGGGGCCCGTGGTGTGGGTGCTGCTAGGGGAGTCGTTCCCAAACCGGATCCGTGCCGCCGCGCTGTCGTTGGCGGCGGGCGCGCAGTGGGTCGCCAACTGGGTGGTTACCACCAGCTTCCCGCCGCTGAAGGATGCCGGCCTGGGGCTCGCGTACGGCATCTACACCACCTTTGCCGTGTTGTCCCTGCTGTTCGTCCTGAAGTTCATCCGTGAGACCAAGGGCGTGGAGCTAGAGGACATGCCTGGCGACGAGCCGGTCGACGTGAGCTGAGGAGAGCGAATGGCGTTGACGATCGGGGTCGATGTAGGCGGGACCACAGTCGCCGCCGGTGTCGTTGACGAGCAGGGCAGCGTGCTCGCAACGGCAGAGCGCGACACCCCGTCTGATGACCCGGGTAGGACCGAGGACGTCATCGTTGAGGTGGTCGGGGAGCTGGCGGCCTCGCATGACATCGACGCGGTCGGCGTCGGCGCGGCCGGCTTCGTGGACGCTGAGCGGTCCACCGTGCTGTTCGCGCCGAACCTGGCGTGGCGCGATGAGCCGCTGCGCGCGGCGATCGAGGGACGCTGCGACCTCCCGGTGGTGATCGAGAACGACGCCAACGCGGCCGCGTGGGCGGAGGCGCGGTTCGGCGCTGGACGTGGCGAGGACGAAGTGGTGGTCCTCACCGTCGGCACCGGCATCGGCGGCGGCATCGTGCTAGGTGGGCGGCTGCTGCGCGGCCGGTTCGGCGTCGCCGGCGAGATCGGGCACATCAACATCGTCCCGGACGGGCGGCGCTGCGGGTGCGGGCTCGAGGGATGCTGGGAGCAGTACGCGAGCGGGCGGGCGCTGGTCCAGGAAGCCCAGGAGCTCGCCAAGGCCTCACCAGCGATGGCGCGAGACCTGCTGGAACTCGCCGGCGGCGAGCCGGAGATGATCACCGGCCCGATGGTCACCCAGGCCGCACAGGAAGGCGACGTCGCGGCGCTCCGCTGCTTCGACGTCGTCGGCACCTGGCTTGGGCGCGGCATGGCGCAGCTCGCCGCGGTGCTCGACCCCGGCCTGTTCGTGCTCGGCGGCGGCGTGTCCGCAGCCGGCGAGCTGCTCCGCGAGCCGGCCGGGCGGGCGCTGCTGCAGTATCTGACCGCCCGCGGGCACCGACCGAACGCCGAGTTGCGCGTCGCCGAGCTCGGTCCTGAGGCTGGCATCGTGGGCGCCGGCGACCTCGCCCGCGACCGCTGAGTGACGATGGATTTGCCGTGCCGGGAAGGGAGGGACGAGCCCTCGTCGAGGGGGTCGACCCTGTCCCTCGTGCGAGGGAGTCTCCCCGGTTGCGGGGATAGTATGCGTCCGGCTGAGAACCAGGGTCCGTTGCCCTCGAGGGAGGGGGTCCGGTGAGCGAGCGCGGCCCGAGCGTGCGCGACTTGCCGAGTGCGCTGAGCGACGCTGAGGCCTTCAGTGAGCGGCTCGCGGGGCGGCTCCCGGCGGTCTTCCTGGACTACGATGGGACGCTGACCCCGATCGTTGACCGGCCGCAGGACGCCGTCATTTCCGAGAGCATGCGAGAGGCGGTGCGTGCGCTGGCGAAGCGCTGCACAGTGTGCGTTGTCAGCGGTCGTGACCGGGCGGTCGTGCAGGAGTTGATGGGCGTTGATGACCTGGTGGTCGCCGGAAGCCATGGCTTTGACATTTGGAGCCCGGACGCCGGGACGCTCGAGCACGAGGCGAGCAGCGGCTTCGACGCGCTCGTCGCGCGGGTGACGAACCGTGTTCAGGATGAGGCTGGTGGGATCGAGGGGGCTTTGATCGAGCCGAAGAAGGCGTCGGTTGCAGTGCACTATCGCCTCGTCTCGGATTCGAAGCGGCCGAGGATCAAGGCGCTCGTCGATCGCGTGCTCGCCGAGCATCCCGATGAGCTCAAGGTGACGCCCGGCAAGATGGTGTACGAGATTCAGCCGAAGCTCGACTGGGACAAGGGCAAGGCCGTGCTGCACTTGCTTGAGGCCCTCGACCTCGACCGCGAGGAGATCGTGGCGCTGTACCTGGGCGACGACATCACCGACGAGCACGCCTTCGAGGCCCTGAAGGGAACGGGCATCGGAGTCTTCGTCGGCAATCCTGACGATCCGGAGGTCGCCTCTCGGCGGACCGCGGCGGACTTCGTCCTCACCTCGGTCCAGGAGGTCGAACGATTCCTGCGCACCCTCGCACGATGAGCGCCATAGGCTCCACATAGGAGGATCTCGATGAACGACTTCACGCTCGCATACGACGGTTTCGCGCCCGAGGAGGAGGGGCTGCGAGAGGCGCTGACCTCGACCGGGAACGGCTACTTCTGCTCGCGCGGCGCCGTTGAGTGGGAGGACGCGCACGACGTGCATTACCCCGGGACCTACGCACACGGGGCGTATAACCGGGAGACGACGGTCATGGGTGGTCGCCCGGTCCTCAACGAAGATCTGGTGAACCTGCCGAACTGGCTCGTGCTGAAGCTCAGGATCGAGGACGAGGAGGCGATCGGCCTCGACAACATCGAGCTTCTGTCCTATCGCCATGAGTTGGACATTCGCAACGCGGTCCTCAAGCGCGAACTGCGCTTCCGCGATTCGTCGGGTCGCGACACGACGCTGCTCAGCCGCCGGTTTGTGAGCATGGCTCACGTCCACCAGGCGGGCATCGAGTGGACGGTGACGCCGGGGAACTGGTCGGGGAGGGTGGAGATCGTCACAGCGCTGGATGGGCGGGTTACGAACCGCGGGGTTGCGCGCTACCGGGAGCTCGAGGGGCGCCACTTGGATCCGGTGTCCCCGCGGACGTTCGGTGCCGAGGTGATCGCCTTGAAGGTGCAGACGCGGCAGTCGAACCTCTATGTCGCCGAGGCGGCTCGCACGCGCGCTTACCGGGGTGAAGACCTGATCGAGGTCGAGCGAGGCCTCTACCAGATGGAGGACTACATCCAGCAGGTGCTCGCGTTCGATCTGCGCGAGGGCGACGCGGTGCGCGTGGAGAAGATGGTCGCGTTTTACACCTCGCACGACCGCGCGATCGATGAGACGCTGGGCAGCGCCGGGAAGTCTGTCTCCCGCTATCCCTCCTTCGCCGAGGCGCTGGAACGCCACGGTAGCGCTTGGGAGGAGCTGTGGGAGGTGTGCGATCTGCGCCTTCCGGGTAATGCGCGGGTGCAGTTGCTGCTGCGCTTGCACATCTCGCACATTCTGCAGGTTTGCTCGCGCCACACGGCCGATCTGGACGCCGGCGTGCCCGCGCGCGGTCTCAATGGCGAGGCGTATCGCGGGCATGTGTTCTGGGATGAGCTCTACGTCTACCCTTTCCTCAGCTTCCGGCTGCCCGAGATCACGCGGGAGTTGCTCCTGTACCGCTATCGGCGGTTGGGTGAGGCTCGCGCGGCTGCGCGCGAGGCCGGGTTCCGGGGTGCGATGTTTCCGTGGCAGAGCGGCAGTGACGGCAAGGAGGAGACCCAGACCGTTCATCTCAACCCGCTGTCGGGGCGGTGGGAGCCGGACCTCAGCCACAACCAGCGGCACGTGAACGCGGCGATCTTCTTCAACGTGTGGACGTATTTCGAGGCCACTCAGGACCTGACGTTCCTGCGGGATTACGGCGCGGTGATGATGCTTGAGATCGCGCGCTTTTGGGCCTCGATCGCTCACTTCAACCCTGAGCGCGACCGCTACGAGATCCATGGCGTGATGGGTCCGGACGAGTTCCACGAGAAGTATCCGGACGCCAAGGAGGGCGGGCTGCGCAACAACGCCTACACGAACGTGATGGTGGCGTGGTGCTGTGAGACCGCGGGGGAGGTGCTCGAGCTTCTCCCAGAGAGCCGTCGCGAGGCGCTGCGGGCGCGGCTCGAGCTCAGCGACGAGGAGATCGCCACCTGGCAGCGGATGAGCCGCAGGATGTTCGTGCCGTTCCACGGGGACGGCATCATCAGCCAGTTCGAAGGCTACGAGGACCTTCAAGAACTCGACTGGGACGCGTACCGGGAGAAGTACGGCAACGTCCAGAGGCTGGACCGGATCCTGCGTGCCGAGGGCGACGGACCCGATCGCTACCAGCTCGCCAAGCAGGCCGACACGGTGATGCTGTTCTTCCTGTTTTCAGAGCGGGAGCTCCGGCGCCTGTTCGAGCAGCTCGGATACGAGTACGGGCCCGATACCGCCCGCAAGAACATCGACTACTACGACCAGCGCACCTCACACGGGTCGACGCTGAGCTTCGTCACTCACGCCGGCGCGCTGGCCGCGATCGAGCCGGAGAGCTCCTGGGAGCGCTTCATCGTCGCCCTGGAGAGCGACATCGGCGACGTTCAGGGCGGGACCACCAAGGAAGGGATCCACATGGGGGTGATGGCCGGCACGCTGGACCTGGTACAACGCGGCTTCATCGGCAGCGAGATCCGCGACGGGGTCCTCTACTTCGACCCCAAGCTCCCCGACCGGCTGGAGGGACTGTCATTCGCGATGCAGTTCCACCGGACGCCGATCCGAGTGACACTCGAGCGCGGCGAGCTCACGGTGGTCGCAGACGCGGAGGGCTTCAGCCGGCCCGTCCGAGTCGGCGTCGGCGACGAGGTCCATGAGCTGTGCGCCGGGGACCGGTGCGCGTTCCCACTGGGCCGAGAGACCAGTGTGGCGCCATAAGAATCCACGGCCGAGAGGAGGAGCGCATGCAGACAGAGTTCCGCGGGGCGATATTCGACGTCGACGGCGTGCTCGTCGACTCGCCGCACGAGGCGGCATGGCGCGAAGCGATGCGCGAGCTGATGGAGTCCGAATGGAGCGACATCAGCGGCGACACGACCTGGACCGCGGATCGTTTCACGCCGCAGGTCTACCAGCAGGTGATGTCCGGCAAGCCGCGCATGAGCGGCGCCCGCGCCGCGCTTGACTACTTCGAGGTGCCCGACGCCGAGACCCGGGTCGAGGTCTACGCCGCGCGCAAGCAGACGATGGTGATCGATCTCATCGAAGCCGG
>JADGPN010000186.1 GCA_017882465.1 Solirubrobacteraceae bacterium | reverse complement strand
TCCCCTCTTGTTCAGCCCCATCACGCGCACGATCGGGCGCGTGATCGGGCGGGTGCTGGGACGCTTCGGCGTGAAGGCGAGCGCCGACGTGCGCGGCCTGGCCGAGGGCCTTGACTCGCTGGGCGCCTCCGACGCCCGGCGCGCATTCGTCCATACAGCCCGCTCTGTCATTGACGCAAAGGGCCAGCGGGTCGACGCTCGCGACCGCCTATACCTCTCCGAGGACGTCCCGACGATGCTGATTTGGGGGGAGAAGGACCCGATCATTCCGCTCGAGCACGGGCGTCGCGCGCACGAGCTGATGCTGCACAGCCGTCTGGAGGTCTTTCCGGGCGCCGGCCACTTTCCATTCAATGATGATCCCAAGCGCTTCGTCGAGATCCTGAACCACTTCACCGCCTCGACACGGCCGGCCGACCTCAGCGGAGAACGGGTCGAGGCCCTACTCCGCCGCGGCCGGCGCAACTCGGAGACATGAAGATCCGCGTCGCCGTCCTGGTCTAGGGCGCCGCGCGCGGCAGAGTTCGCAGCTCCGGACCCCGTCGGCGGCCGCCGCCCCCTTGGACGACAAGCAGCAGGCCGACCGCTCGCACCCGGTTGGCTTTCCAGTCCGGCTTGCCATCAAGGACCTAGAACTCGACGCGAGGTTGAGAAAAGCTCCCAAGCCACGATGCCACTGCTGGACGCGGTTCTCGAGCGCTTCACGGCCGCCGGCCCGCACCTCGCTGACCAGGATCTGGCGGCGATCTATGAGCTTGACGAGCCCTCCAAGGCCTGAATAGGCGGCGCCCCGCTCTCTCATCGGCCGCAGCTCAAAGCTTAAGTGGATCCGGCAAAGCCGAACCGCCGTGGCGAGCAGAGCGTCGAGCCGAGGCGGGGTGCGTCTCGCTGATCTGGGCCCGGACGCTCGGATGAGAACGATCACGGTCGATCGCATTCCGCTGAGGCTCCGGCGAATGAGACGCTACCGCGGCGGCCACCGACGACTCGGTGAAAGCGCGTCGGCGTGGCGCGCGATGGGTAACGGACCCTCATGTCGTCACTCGAAACGCCGCTGCCGGTTCCCCCTCGGCCCATGATGATTGTGCGACGGGTTCGAGCGCTTACGCGCACCCAAGCGGAGGTCAAACACGCCGGTCGGTCGCTCTCGATCGATCCACGTGGTGACGACCGGCCGGGTCGCTCCGTTTGGGTTGATCTACCGCCGCGCGAAGGTGCAAGACTCTGGAGCCTTGCACCTGCCACCGGCGCGGGCGGACCGGCTGTGTGGCGGACCTGATCGTTTTGGCGAACGAGTGGAGGAGGCTGTGATGAGCACGCCGAACGGTGACGCAGGCCGGTCTGATGCGCTGGTGCTGTTTGGCGCGACCGGCGACCTCGCCTACAAGAAGATCTTTCCCGCTCTTTACGCGATGGTGAAGCGAGGCGACCTGGCGGCTCCAGTGATAGGCGTCGCCCGTTCGATGTGGGACCTTGAGCGCTTCCAGGTGCGGGTCCGCGACAGCATTGCGCAGGACGGCGGCGGGATCGATGACGAGCATGCGCTGGGCAGGCTGATCTCGTTGCTCGGTTACGTCAGTATCGATTACAGCGACCCTGCCACGCTCGCCGCGCTCAGGGGAGCGCTCGGAGACGCGACGCGCCCGGCGTATTACCTCGCCATCCCGCCGTCGGTTTTCGAGACCGTCATCGCGGGTCTGGGCGGCGCGGGGCTGGCAGACGCCGCGCGCGTCATCGTCGAGAAGCCGTTCGGACGCGACCTCGCTTCGGCGAAGGAACTCAACCGTTTCGCGCGGTCGGTGTTTTCAGAGGATTCGATCTTCCGCATCGATCACTACCTCGCCAAGGAGGAGATCATGAATCTCCTCTACTTTCGCTTCGCCAACTCGTTCTTGGAGCCGATCTGGAACCGCAACTACGTGGCCAGCTTCCAGATCACACTGGCAGAGGACTTTGGCGTCGAGGGCCGCGGCGCGTTCTACGAGACCGCGGGCTGCCTGCGCGACGTGATCGAGAACCACCTCTTCCAGGTGGTCGCACTGCTCGCCATGGAACCACCGACCTATAGAGACTTCGGTGCCTTGCACAGCGAGAAGACCGACGTCTTCAAGGCGATGAAGCCGCTTGCCGCGGACGACCTCGTGCGCGGCCAGTTCGTCGGCTACCAAAACGAGCCCGGTGTCGCGAAGGACTCCGATGTGGAGACCTTTTGCGCCCTGCGCCTGCACATCGACTCGTGGCGCTGGGCGGGGGTACCGTGGTACCTGCGCTCCGGCAAGCGCCTGCCCAAGACGGTCACCGAGATCTTGGTTGAGCTGAAGCCGCCCCCGCAGAAACTGTTTGAGGACTCATGGCCGCCAGACAGCCCGGCGAACTACCTCCGCTTCCGGCTCGCCCCCGACGCCTCCATCGCCCTCGCCGCCCGCGTCAAGCGCGCCGGCGAAGAGTTCCTGGGCGACCAGCGCGAGCTCCTGCTGCTCGATACGCAACCCAACAAAGAATCGCCGTACGAACGACTCCTCTCCGACGCAATGGCCGGCAACGGTGCGCTGTTCACACGAGAGGACACGGTCGAGGCCGCCTGGGCGGTCGTCGAGCGAGTCCTCGCCACCCACCACCGGTCGCAACCCTACAAGCCGGGCACCTGGGGGCCTAAGCAAGCCGACAAGCTCATCGCCCCCAACGGCCGCTGGCACAACCTCGCGCCGGCAGACGCGGCGTCGAAGCAGCCGACACAATGAGCGGATACCCCGACGCCACTGGCTTCGTCATGAACGTCGACGAGATCTTCATCACGACGGAGGGATCTCCCACCCCCTCTCGCTCTCTCTGTGCCAGCCCCTGGCAATTGGCGGTGAAACACTGAGTCGCGCCGACCCGAGGGGCATGAGTCGGCCGGACGGCGTTCGGTCTGCGTTCGCTCTACGGACGCGCCTCGGGCGCTAACCGACAGTGAACCGGTGACCCGTCGCGGCACCGCCACGTGCACTGCCGCGAGCGCGGAGACCTCCTTCGCGCTGCCGAACGTATCCGATTGCTTCCGGGTGGCGTCACGGCTTCGCGCGGCCAGCAGGGTGGGAGGTTGTCCCGGGGCTCGTAGAACCTTGAGGTGACAGCGGTCCCTCCCGGCTCGTCCGCTCCGGGTGGGAGCGTGACGGGCGATCGGCTGCGTTGGTGCCGGCACGGGCGCGACGGTCGCCAAGGCGGGCGACCCCTCCCAGCGCGCCCCGGGCGGCGTCGGAATCGCGAGCGCCCGCGTCGGCGAGGCGCCCGTCACCGCGGTGATCGTCGCCAACAGCGTCGGCAGGATCTGGGACGACGAGCGTCACGAATGGATCGCCCCGCTGACCGCATGGGACCCCAACAGCGAGCTGCTGCCTGGCGAGAACACGACAATCGGCGTGGTCGCCACCGAACGCGAAGCTAACCAAGAAACAGGCAAACCGCGTCGCGACTGTCGCCCACGACGGGATTGCCCGAGCCGTGCGTCCCGCACCCGCAATGAACGACGGCGACACGATCTTCTGCATCGCAACCGGCACGGTCGTCGCGCCCTACCGATGCGGTCGAGATCCGTGCCGCCGAGGTCGTAGCGCGGGCGATTGCTCGGGGCGTGCGGCACGCATGCGTTCGCTGACCGTTGGTGTCTGCGGCGCCCCTTAGGTCCGGGTCCCGACGCCCGGATCGAACCGTCCATGGTGTCGGGGTCCCTCGCCGAGCGATCAGGTTTCGCGCCTGACGTGCAGCTCCTGGTTCTCTCTTGCGACCACGCGTGGGCTGTCGCTTATCAGCCCGCGCCCGCGCAGCCACGCGAGGCCGCTACGAGAGCCGTCGAGCACGACGAGTGTGGCGTACGCCTGCTCGCTGCTGACCGAGAACCGATGCGCCTCTGTCTCGACAAGGAACCCGTCGACCTCGAGGTCGAAGCCGCCGTGTCCCGGATCGATTTCGATTGTGACCTCTCGGTCGTCCGGGACGACGAGCGGCGGGGCGCAACCGCCGTGCATCGCCAGCGGCGTGCACACGAAAGTATTCGTGCCCGTCGCCAGCAGCGAGCCCCCAGCCGCCATCGAATACGCGCTCGATCCCACCGGGGTCGCGACCACGATCCCGTCACCCGCGATGCGAATGTAGAGCTCCCCGTCGACGCACACCTCGACGACCAGCTGCGTGCCGCCGCGACGAAACGCCGGGACCTCCCTTCGTGACGCTGCAGGGCTCACCGGTGCAGCAGGCCGGAGATCCGGTATGCGCTGAGAAAGCGCGCTCGACGCCCGCGAGCGCTCCCCGGCCGAGCTCGGCGCGCCCGGTGCTGACAGGAACACGGATGTTGCAAGCATCAGAGCAGCAGCCACTCCGCTGGCGGTCGCGCTGCCGGTATCGGACAAAGGCAGCCGCTCGAGCGCCGGCGCCTATGCGCACCGCGCGGGCAATCCCGATCGTCCGGCACGGCGCCAGGCGCTCCGGACCGGCGCGATCGCCACGTCGCCGAAGCGGTCGCAGGCCGGAAGGCGCTGTTGCGACGAAGCGATCGTCAGCTTGAGTAAATGGCGTGCCAGCGCCACGCGCTCAGTCCCGCGCCCCTGCTCGACGCGCATCGCCGCGATCCGCGGCGGCTCCGTGCCGCAGCCGGGTTTGAGGCCATAGAAGAGGTCACCGATGCCGCAAGCAGCGTGCCGCCCCGCTCATGAGAAGTGGAGCGAGACGATTCGCTAGGCGGACTGCACGAGGTGGCGCTCGAACGCCCAGACCGTCGCGGCGGTCCGGGTTCGCGCGCCCGTCTTGTCGAGGATGTGCTGGACGTGGTGGCCTGCCGTCTTGGGGGAGATGCCGAGGGTCTCGGCGATCTCCTTGTTGGTCTGTCCGGCGGCGAGCGCGAGCAGGACCTCGAGCTCGCGGTCCGTCAGGCCTGCGGGCAGCTCGCGTGGTCGTTTCGCCACGCGGTGTCCGGCCGCGGCGAGCACGGCGTCGACCGCCTCCGGGCACAGACGGCCGTCGCGCGCGTCGCGCAGCAGCTCGGCCTCGGCGCCGGCAGCGTCGAGCGCGGGCCGGTGCGGGCGCCGTTCTCGCATCGCCTGATAGGAGTCGGCGGCGGCGAGGATGCGCGCCGCTCGGCCGAGCCCCGGCGCGGGCGTCTTGCGGTGGTAGCCGGCGCCGTCGAGCCGCTCGTGATGGGCGCCCGCCAGCTCGCCGATCGAGGCAAGCGCGGGCGCGTGGGCGAACGAGCGCTCGGTGAAGTATGGGTGCAGCTGCACGCGCTCCCAGTCGGTGAGACCGAACGCCCCCGGCTTCTCCCAGATTGCGTTTGATACCGCGACTCGGCCGAGGTCGAGCGCGAGCGCGGCGCGCCGCACGATTGTCACCTCGTCCTGCGGGAGACCGACGCGCCAGGCGGCCGCCTCGGCGAGTTGGGAGGTGCCCTCGGCGTGTCCGCGCAGCCAGTAGGACTTCAGGTCGGTGAACGTCCCGACCACGCGGAACGCGGCGTCGATCTCATCGCCGGTCATCCACCGCTGCGGCGGCGGCTCGGCGGCGATCGCCTGCTCCCAGATCAGCGCGTCTTCGAGCCCGTCGAGCAGCTCGTCGAGGTGGTCAGTCGCGAGGGCAGCCAGCTGCGGGTCGTAGGCGCCGCCCGCGCGCCGCTCGATCACCTCGCGCGCCCGATCGGGGCCCGCGGCCGACAGGAAGACCGAGATGTCGCGCGCGACATGCAGCACCCGCGCCGGCGGCGCGATCGCCTCCCCCGCGGCCGCGCCTGGGAACCCGTTCCCGTCCCAGCGCTCGAACACGTACGCCAGGTTCGAGATGACGCCGGGGCCGAAGCCGAGCCAGCCGGCGAAGCGCTGCGCGACCTCGCAGTGCAGGGCGAACGTCGAGCGCGCGATCTCGAGCGCGTTCTCGAGCGCGTGGGCGACCATCGCCTCGCGAACCTCCGGCGGTCGTCCCTGCCCCACCACGTCCATCAGGAACGCGCCGACCTCTTCGGGGTTGCCTCCGTCGACGAGCGCGAACTTGGCCCGCGGCTCGATGTCGTCCCCGAACAGCTCCGTCTGCTCGGTCGCGTCCGACGTGCAGCCAAAGGAGTGCAGCAGCGAGATGTAGTAGGCGTCCACGAGCTCCGGCGGCGAGAGCCCCCCGAGCTCACCCAGGCGGACCGCGAGGATCGCCGTCCTGAGCGCGTGCTCAAGCGGCTGACCGGTGCCCAGATCAGTCGCTATCGACATTGCGCCGATCACCTCCGCGGCACGGACCGGCGCAGGGCCCCCAGACGGTCGCGCTACGGACGGGCTGCGGCCGTCGGACATCACGGAGAGATCCTACGCGCGTGACGCCTTGAGGTCCAGGCGTCGAAGCTAGCGCCTAGCCGAGCGGTCAGCGTCCTGCGCCCGCGAGTCTCACACCGGGTGGGTGCTGGATCACATCCACGGCCGCGTGCCCGCGATCACGAGGGAAGCCGCCCGTGCTGGGCGGCTTCCCCCTCCATCGGCGGCGTTCGTATCTACGCCACTGCCTGCAGGTGCTCCTGGGGGTCGATCGCCCCGAGGCTCTCGACGACGTCCAGGGTGCCGTTACGCACCCGCGCGATGTACATGTTCATCCGCACGTGGTGCTGGCCAGGCACCATCTCGGCCGGGCCGCCCGGGCCCTCGGCGATCTTCGCGTGGTCGAGCGCCGCGACGACGGCAGCCTGGTCGAGCGAGCCGGCTTCCGTGACCGCCGCCTCCCAGAGCTTGAGACCGCGGTACATGCCCGTGCACCCGCTTCCGCCGCTGAAATGGGGGCCGTCCGGGAAGCGCACGTTGTAGCGGCCGAGCAGCTCCCTGCTGAACGGGTCGCTCACCGACTGGTAGTAGTCCATGCACGCGTACAGGCCCGCGGTGTGCTCGGTGGGGAGTGCGGCGACGAGGTTCTCGTCGAAGTACGTCGTAACGACACGCCCGCCGCGCGTGGTGAAGCCGGACTCGCACAGCGCCTCGAGGAACGGAACGCACCCGGGAGGCACGGTCGTGTTGAACACGACGTCCGCGCCGCTCGAGTTGATCCTGTCGACAGTCTCCCCCCAGTCGGCGTGATCGAGCGGGAAGTACTCCTCTCCGAGGATCTGGCCCCCATTGGCCGAGGCGACTTCATGGACCTTCCTGTTCATCACATGCGGCCAGATGTAGTCGGCCGACGGCAGGTAGAACGTCCGTGCTCCGGTCTGCTGCATCACCCACGGGATCAGCGGCTCGACCTGCTGTGCGGGAACGGCGCCAGTGCAGAACAGGAGCGGGTGGTACTCCTGCCCCTCGTACTGCTCGGGGTAGATGTAGAGCGTCTCGCCCTCCACCACCGCCGGCTGCTTGATGGCCTGCCTGGTCGAACTGAAGATGCCGCCCAGGAGCACGTCGACGTGGTCATCCTGGACGAGCTTGGTGGCGGCGGCCGCCGCCTGCTCGTCGTCGGTTGCGCTGTCCTCGATGATCAGCTCGACGTCACGGCCGAGCAGGCCGCCGGACGCGTTCATTTCGTCCACGACCAGTGTCGCGACGTTGGCCTGGCCGGCGCCCATGATGGAGAGGGCGCCCGTCTGGTCGGCGATCACGCCGATCTTGATTGTGTCTGACATGACGTTCCTCCTACGCCTCGTAGCGGGCGCTGAGCTCGGGCACCTGCGGCCGGCTCTTGTGCCCGGCCTCGTGCAGGATCGGCGGGACCTCAGGGTCGGAGGCGAAGGCCTGCCAGCCGTCGAGATCCCAGTCGAAGATCACCCAGACGCGATCGTCCTGGGTGGGATCGCGGAAAACGAGCGCGCCCTTCGAGCCGTGCTGCCTGCGCTTCTCGGCACCCTTGGTGCCGAAGACACTGTTGAAGCGGTCGAAATCCTCGACCGTGGTCGTCGCCAGAAGCATTCTGGGCCTCCTTACGTTTCCGGCGTCTCCGAACGACGCCGAGGTTGGCGCGAGTATGTGCTCGGGGCGCTCGATGCACCATGGGGTAATTGCCCTATTGGCGATCGGTGCCGCCCGCTGCTCGGCTCGTGTCGGCGGCCGTTAGCGCCGACGATCGCTTCCGCCATGGCGCCA
>JADGPN010000185.1 GCA_017882465.1 Solirubrobacteraceae bacterium | reverse complement strand
CGGTGCGGGTGCGGCCGCCTCAGCCGCCGCAGCTGCCTCGGCCGCCGCTGCCGCCTCAGCCGCCGCAGCTGCCTCGGCCGCTGTTGCCGCCTCGGCCTCACGACGTGCCAGCTCCTCGGCCTCACGGCGGGCTCGCTCCTCGGCCTCGCGCCGCTCGCGCTCGAGCCGGGCCCGCTCCTCCTCGGCCCGGAACACGCTGTGGCCCTCGGACACGACATCGCCGATCGCCTGGGTGATGGCCGCGCATGACCGAATTGCGTCGTCGTTGCCGGGGATCACGAAGTCGATCCCGTCCGGGTCGCAGTTCGTGTCGACGAGCCCGATGACCGGGATTCGCAGCCGCTGGGCCTCACGCACCGCGATCGCCTCGGTCTTCAGATCGATCACGAACACGGCATCGGGCACGCGTTGCATGTTCTTGACGCCGCCCAGGTTGGCGCGGAGCTTCGCGAGGTCGGCCTGAGCGGCCATCCGCTCCCGAGTCGGCAGCAGCTGGAGCTGACCGTCCGTCTCGTAGCGCTCGAGGTCGTGCAGCCGCCTGATCCGCTGGTTGATGGTCTGGAAGTTCGTCAGCAGCCCGCCGAGCCAGCGGTGGTTCACGTAGGGCATGTCCGCCGCCTCAGCGGTGTCCTTGACGGCGTCGCGGGCCTGCTTCTTGGTTCCGACGAACAGCACGGTGCCGCCGCGGTGGGCCACGTCTCCGGCGAAGCGCCGGGCGTTGTCCAGCAGCGCCTGGGTCTGCAGCAGATCGATGATGTAGATGCCGTCCCGCTCACCATGGATGAAGCGGCGCATCTTGGGGTTCCAGCGGCGTGTCTGGTGGCCGAAATGAACACCGGCCTCCAGCAGCTCCTTGATTCCGACTTGAGCCACGGGTCCTGCTCCCTTGTTGGTGTATTGCCAAAACCACCGGCCGTGATCGTGAACCTCGGTTGCTTCGAGGCAGGGCCACGACCCTCGCCGGCGGGATCGAAGGAAATTAATTTGTCCCAATCAGTCTACGCGAGTATCTCTGACGCGGTACGTTTTGAGGTGTAACGCGTCGTCGCCGTTCCCTACCTTCGGTGATGGCCCGGGACGCGAGCCGATGCTCCCTTCCCCTACCTCCCGGTGGCTCGGTTCGCGCGGTTTACGGCGGGGCGGCTTTTGGACGGGCCGCCCCGTCGTGCTTGACGCCCGCGGCATCCGCGCCTGCCCTACGCGGGCTCGCGTCGCGCCAGCTCGAGCGCCTGGACGAGGTCGTCCGGGAGCGGCGAGACGATATCGATCGCCTCGCCGGTGAGCGGATGCTCGAAAGCCAGCCTCGTGGCGTGCAGGAACTGCCGCTCGAGGCCGTACAGGCCGGCGGTCCCGTACTGCCGGTCACCGCACACCGGGTGTCCGATCGCCGCCATGTGGACCCTGATCTGATGCGTGCGGCCCGTCTCGAGGCCCACGCGCAGCAGCGTTGCCCGCGCCGTCGCCAGTTCGATTTCGAAGTGCGTGCGGGCCCCCCGGCCCTGCCCGGCCTCGACCGACATCAGCGTCCGCTCGCGCGGATGGCGGCCGATCGGGGCGTCGATCGTCCCCGACCGCGCGCTCGGGCGCCCCTCGACCAGCGTCAGGTACTCGCGCCGCAACCGCCGCGCCGCCAGCAGCGCCTTGAGGGCGCGATGGACCTCATCGCTCTTGGCGACGACCAGCAGACCCGAGGTGTGCCGGTCGAGCCGGTGCACGATTCCGGCGCGCCACGGGTCCTCACCGCCCGCCCCGACCCCCGCCAGGGCCTGCGCGAGGGTCCCGCTACGGTGCCCGCGGGCCGGGTGCACGACAACCCCCGCGGGCTTGTCGACGACAAGCAGATCGTCGTCCTCGTAGGCGACGGAGAACGGCGCCGCGGCAGCGGGGGCTTCGGGGGTCGCCTCCAGATCGTCGACCACGATGTCCTCGCCGGGCTTGACCGCGTAGCGCTTCGCGCGCGCCACACCGTCGACGTGGACCCGATGAGAGTCGATCAGGCGCTGAGCGCGCGAGCGGGAGCCCAGGGGCTCGGCGAGAAATTGGTCAAGGCGCGCACCGGCGGCCTCCGCCGGAACGGTCAGCGTCAGCGTCAACGCCCGCGCCCGCTGACCTCGAGCACGAACAGAAGCGCCACGACGCCGAACGTGATCGCCATGTCGGCGACGTTGAACGCCGGCCACAGCGGCAGCTTGATGAAGTCGGTCACCGAGCCCTGGTGGACGCGATCGATCAGGTTCCCCAGCGCGCCCCCGATCAGCAGTCCGGTCGGTAGCCACAGCCACGGCCGTTCGGGATGGCGAGTGAAGTAGATCACCAGCACGGACAGTGCGGCCAGCGTGAACAGGAGCACCAGCGCCCCGCCACCGGAGAAGACGCCGAACGCGACGCCCGTGTTGCGCACGTGGACGAGGTGCACTCCGGGCACCAGCGAACGGACCTCTCCCTCTCTGATGCCGGAGCCGATCGTGTGCTTGGTGACCTGGTCGGCGATCAGGACCAGCACCAGGACCAGACAGGCTCGGCCCCAGGCGCCGGCGCGCACTCCCGGCTGCATCGTCGCCTCGGGGTCGGTCCGGCCGGGATCCAGCGCCTGTGTACGGCTGACGGCCATGCGGAGTTCGGCGATCAGGTGCCCGCGATCGCGTTGACCACGATCGTGCGGACGAAGTACAGGAGGATGATCCCGATCATCGGGCTGAGATCGAACATGCCGATCGGCGGGATGAAGCGGCGGAACAGCCCGAGATAGGGCTCGGACACGTCACGGAGGAACTTCATGATCGCGTCGCTCCAGCGCGAGTACGGAGGACGCACCCCGAGCGAGAAGATCAGGTTGAGCAGGATGTAGACGAAGATGATCAGGATGTAGACGGTGAACAACGCGTCCACGTAGTTGGCGAAGTCGACCCGAGTGAGGGCGGGCTCGAGCATCAGCCACGAGCCCCGTGGACAACCGCGTCGATCGCGTCCTGGAATGCCGCGCGCACGCCTGCCTGCTCCAGCGCGCGCAGCCCCCGCGCCGTGGAGCCGCCGGGCGAGGTGACCTCCCGCCGGACCGCGAGGGTGTCGTGATCGCGCACCGACAGCAGCGCGGCGGTGCCGGCCATCGTCTCGACGACCAGCTCGGAGGCGAGCGGAGCCGCGAGCCCGAGCCGTACCGCGGCGTCGACCTGGGCCTCGGTCAGCAGCGCCTGGTATGCGGGCCCCACGCTGATCACCGCCGTGGCCGGGTCGATCAGCCGCTCGTCGATCCTGACCACCCTCCCCAGCCGCTCGAACAGGGCCACCACGGTGGACTCGAGGCCCGGGTCGACGCCGCCGCCGGGGGCGTAGCAGACGATCCCGCGGCGCACCTCAACCGGCGTATTGGGCATCAGACGGAACACGGGGATGCCTGGGTAGGCCCCCTCCAACGCGGCGACGGTGGTCGCGCCGAGGATCGAGACCACCGCCTTCACGCTGGAGGCGATCTCGGCCGCGACGGCTTTGAGCTGGGCCGGCTTGTGGGCCAGAATCACGAGGTCGGAGCGCTCCGCAACCTCGGCGTTGGTCGGCAACGCCTCTCCCCCCAGCTCCTGAGCCAGCGCCCGGGCGCGCCCCGAGCCGGAGTCCGAGCAGATCACCGGCTCGCCCCACCCGCGCGCCAGCGCACGTGCCATGTTGCCGGCTCCGATGAGGCCCACTCGCATAACTTGAAGGCTACCCCTGTGGCCCGCGAAACCCGGGTCAGGCCGCCACGGAGGATCAGCTCTGGTTGAAGAAGCCCTTCTCGATCAAGCGCGCGCGCTCCTCCGCCGACACTTCGACGTTGCGCGGAGTGAGCAAGAAGACCTTGTCGGCGATGCGCTGCATCCCGCCGTCGAGGGCATAGGTCAGGCCACTGGAGAAATCGATCAGCCGCTTGGACAGGTCGGTGTCGCTGGCCTGCAGGTTGAGGATCACAGGGATCGCATCCTTGAACTTGTCGGCCACGTCCTGAGCGTCGTTGAAGCTCTTGGGAATCACGAGGTGCACGCGGACATCTCCTCCTTCGCCACGTCCGTTGCCGCGGCCGCCCACGGGGCGAAGCGCGGTCGTCCGCCGCTCGGTCCCCGGCTCGTCGGCAAAGATGTCGTCGAAGTCATCCCGTCGCCGCGTGCCGAGCCGGCGCACGTTGGGACGCTCGCGATGGCGATCCTCGAGCTCGGGCTCGTGGTAGGGCTCGATCTCCTCTTCATCGTAGGCGTGATCCTCTGCCAGCCCGAAGTAGACGAGCGTTCGATGCCAGGTGTCGCGGAATGCCATATGCGGTCAGGGTTCGCGGGAGCGCGTCGTTTCCCTGCCCATGATTATGACGCGCCCGGACGGTAGAGGAGCGATCCGAGGCGAACGATCGTCGCGCCCTCCTCCACGGCGATCTCGTAGTCCTGGCTGGTTCCCATCGAAAGCTCGGCCAGCCGATGGGCGCCGGCCAGCTCTCGCAGGGCCCCAAAATGGGGGCGGCTCGCCTCTGGAGAGGTGGCCAGCGGCGGCATCGTCATCAATCCCACGACCCGCACCGGACAGCGCTCGAGCAGACCGGGCAGCTCGGCCGGGAGGATTCCCGACTTCCCGGGATCGCCGGCGACATTGACCTCGACCAGCACCTCGGTCTCGGGTGTGCCATGGCGCTCGAGCTGGGCCAGCACCGAGTCGGAGGCGACGGAATGGATGTAGCGCACCAGGGGCAGCACCTGCTTGACCTTACGGCTCTGCAGGTGCCCGATGAAGTCCCAGGTGAAGCGCCCCGGGTACGCGGTCACCTTGCGCTCGAGCTCCTGGGCGCGGTTCTCACCGGCGAGCTCGATGCCCGCCTCCGCGAGCACGCCCAGCTCCTCGACCTCCACGTACTTGACCGCGGCGAGGATCTGCACATCCTCGGGCGCGCGCGCTGCCACGGCCGCGGCGGCGGCAATCCGCTCGCGGACGCGCTCGATGTTGGCGCGCACCTGGGCCGGCTGGAGTCCGCGGATCAGCTCAGCCATGCGATCCCAGCCTGACGGCCCGTCACCCCCCGGTCGCGGCGATGCGAGAAGAAGAGCGACTTATCGGCGCAGATCGTGCAGATGCCGCAGTCGTGGATCTCGGCCACGCCCGCCCGCTCCAGCTCGTGCCGGGCGATCCCCGGCAGGTCGAGGTTGCGCCCGCCGCGGGCGGCGGCGCCGTGGCCGGAGAACACGGCACGCACCTCGTCACCGACCTCGTAGCAGCAGGGACCGGCGCCGGGGCCGATCGCCGCCGCCAGGGGACCGGTGGCGCCCAGCGCGCGAACCGCCCTGACCCCCTCGGCGACCACCCTGCCAGCCAGCCCCCGCCAGCCGGCATGCAGCATCGCCGCCGCGCCCTCGCCGATCACGGCGATCGGCAGGCAGTCGGCCGTGAGCACCATCAGACCGATGCCGGCGAGGGCCGTCGCCTGGCCGTCGGCCTCGGGCGGTGGCTGCGCCTCGTCCCGCGGGCCGGTCACCCTCGTCACCGCGCGTCCGTGCACCTGGCGCCCGTAGGCGAGGGTGACGCTCAGCTGCGCGGCCACCGCTGCCCGGTTGCGCTCGACGTCACTGCGACGATCGTCGGTCCACAGCCCCAGATTGAGGCTGGCGTAGGGGCCCGACGAGCAGCCGCCACGACGGGTGGTGAACAGCGCTCCGCCGCCGGGAAGATCGATCTGCAGGTGAACGCCGGCGGCTCGGAAAGGGTCGCGGAGTCTCACCTCGTGAGCAGCTCCAGGTCCGGGAGCGGCGTGCGCTGCGCGTACTCGAAATGGGCGTGTCCCGGCGCGACGAGCGTCCGGCGATGGATCCAGCTGCGGCTCCGGCGGGAGCGCTCATACAGGTGCAGTCGCATCGAGCAGGCCTCGCCGTTGTAACAGAACGCCAGCTCGCCGTCGGGGTCGTGGTAGGTCACCCCGGCCAGGCCGTGGCAATCGGCGTCGACCTCGCCGACCAGCTTGCGCGAGCCGCCCACGGCTTCGAAGCGCCACTCGGTGAGTGAGAACCGGCTGCGGTTGGCGAGCACGCGCAGCGGCGAGGTGGAGTGGAAATCCTCGCCCTCGATCCGAGCGAGGAGCGGCGTGCTCGGCCCGACGTCGCGACCGAAGCGGGGCACGATCACCGACACGCCGTCGATGAACGTGCCCGCGACCGGATCGCCGGCCGGGGTGCGGAAATCGTTGCAGTGCACCCACGTCAGGTAACAGACCTCGTAGTGGCCGGGGCGCCCGTCCCAGCGGAACCCGTTCGGATTGCTCAGCATCGGCGGCAGGCTACCGGGCGCCCCGCAGCGCCTCGGCCAGCTCGGCGTCGCGGCCGCGGGCGCGCCCGTCGAGCTTGGCCGCCAGGGCGGCGCTGAGTCCCCTCCCGATCGCCGGGCCCTCGGGAATGCCGGCCGCCAGCAGGTCGCCCCCGTCGATCTCGAGCTCCACTCCGCGCAGGCTCTCGATCCACCGGCGGGCCTGCTGCGCGGGACCGAGCGCGCCGGCCAGCGCGGCCAGCTCCGGGCCGCTGCCGCGGAGCACGGCAGCGATCTCCGAACTGGCGTCCGCGCCGACCAGCGTGGCGGCGACGGCGCCGGCCCGGGTGGCGGCGGCGACGATGACGTCCCGGTCGCCGGCCTCGAACGCCAGCGAATCCAGCCGCACCTCGAGCTCGTGCGGCTCGACGCCGCGCGCAGCCACCGCCAGCGCCAGCAGATCGCGCCGCCCGTCCGCGGGCAGCAGCTCGATCGCCGCCGCCGCCAGCTCGGGATCCTCGAGCCCGAAGCCGGGGGCGATCGCGCGGTCGAGCCCGAGCGCGCGCAGCGCGCCCAGGGCGGCCACCGGGTCGCGCTCGCGCGCGAGCAGCCTGAGCTCGGCCCCGATCCGGGGACCGCTCACCGTGCCCAGGGCGCCCTCGCCGAGCGCGTCCTGTGCCAGCTCGCGCGTGTGGGGCTCGACCTCGAAGCGCAATCGGCTCGCGTACCGCGCGAGCCTCAGCAGGCGAGTCGGGTCGTCCTCGAAGCTGCGGTCGTGCAACACCCGCAGGCGGCAGCCATCGAGGTCCTCGAGCGCACCGGGTGCGGCGCTCAGCTTCCCGGGCCGATCCGCCCCGAGCGCGATCGCCGCGGCGTTGACGGTGAAGTCGCGGCGCAGCAGATCCTCGGCCAGCGAGGCGGGCTCGACCTCGGGCAGGGCCCCCGGTGCGGGGTAGCGCTCACGGCGCGCCCGCGCGAGGTCGTAGCTGTAGCCGTCCAGGCTCACCGTGCACGTCGCGAAGCGGTCGTGCACGGTGACCTCCCCGCCGAGCCTCCCCGCGATGGCCGAGACGTCTCGCTCGGCCACCAGATCGAGGTCGACCGGGGCGCCCCCGAGCAGGAGGTCCCGAACCGCCCCGCCGACGAGGTGCACGCCATCGGCATCGGCCAGGGCGCGCAGCAGCGGCGCTGCGGCGGGAAGGCCGCGGATCTTATGCAGCAGCTCGAGCCGGGACGGAATGTCCACGCGCCCATCTTCGCGTGCCCCGGGGACATCCGTGCGACCATTAGCATCATCCGCATGCCGAGTACCGGTTCGCGGGGGAGGCTGACGCGCTGGCTGGTGGCGGCGGTTGTTGTCGTGCTCGCCCTCGGCGCTGCGCTCGCCGTCGCCATCCTGCACAAGCCGGGCAACGTCTCCCACCCCAATCTGGAGTTCACGAGCCCGACCGTGACCCAGCCCCCCAAGCCACCGCCGAAGGCGGCCGTCGTCCCTCCGTTCCTGTGGCCCCGGTACGGCTATGACGCCGCGCGCACGCGGTACTTTCCGAACAGCCGCGGCCTTGATCCGCCGTTCCGGCGGGGCTGGTCCTATCACGGCAGTTCGCTGCTGGAGTTCCCGCCGGTGATCCACGGCAACTCGCTGTTCATGCTCAACGACTCGGGGCTCGCTCTGGCGCTGGACAAGCGCACGGGCAGGGTCCTCTGGCAGCGGCACCTCGGAACGCTGGCGGCGGCGTCGCCGGCGGTCGGGAGCGGTCTCGTGTTCCTTGCCCTCCTGTCGAGGAACCCCAACGCGGGCCAGAACCCGGGCAACGGCCGTTTCGTGGCGGTGTCGCAGCAGACCGGGCGCGTCATGTGGTCGCGAGCGATCGGGCCCGGCACCGAGTCCTCGCCGCTGGTGTGGGGCCCTACCGTGTACTTCGGCGA
>JADGPN010000184.1 GCA_017882465.1 Solirubrobacteraceae bacterium | reverse complement strand
TGAGCACGACGCTCTCCAATCTCGCCAAGGCCGGCGAGGTCAACAAGGCCGCGCGGGGCTACCGGCTCGCCGAACCCCCGAAGGCCGGCGTGTAGGCGGGCCTTCGGAGTCACGCTTCTCGACCGAGGAGTCGCGGCAGCCGCGGAAGTGCGGGACCGCAACTGTTCGCGCGTCCCTCCGAGGAGGTCCCCTTCGCAGATGGGGATCTCCCGCCTACCAGATCACCGCCTAGCTCTCGCAGCCATCGCTCCGGCGAACCACGGCGCGGCGCGTGCCGAAAGATCCGAGCCGAAGGTCCTCGAACCGCAGGAGTTCCTCAGCGACCGGGCCGGGCGGGAGCCACCATCGAATCAAACCTACATCACGTGCCGCCGCCCGGCTCGGTGGAGGTCGGTGACGACGCCGAGCTCGTAGGAGACATCGACTGTCCCCTCCACGCGGAAGGAGCGGCGCGGCTCTACCGGCGGCGACCCGTGCTTCCGTCGCATTAACAAGTGGGCTCGACCCGGTAGCCCGTCACGAACGCCGAACGTGCGGTAGGCGGCTCCCCGCGGACCCGGCTTCTGTGCTAAGGAGGTGCGCCGATGCGGACCGAGATGCACGCCGACCGACGAAAGCAGGAGCTGCTCGACTGCGCGTAGGGGCTACCGGATCTCCTCAGAAGGGAGAGCGCCGAACTCGCTGTCGGCGCGTCCGCTTCGACGTCGTCGCGCTCGCTGGCGTCGGGGTCGATCGCCGCCCCGGCAAGCATTGTGCCTGCTGCCGGATCAGCGGCGACGGAGCCACATTCGGAGGCCGGCCGTCGAGTGCTCGTTCTTGTCCTCACTGGCAGCGATCCCTCGGGTTGCCCGCGCTTCGCAGTCTCTGGACCGGCGGCCGTGGGAGCCGAAGGGACGCGTTGCTCGCCGCAAGTGTGAAATCGCCCACGCACGTAGCGACACGCGCCGTGTTGCCTCGGCCAGCGGCCGGCACTGCTAGGAGCCGCGATTCGTCCATTTGGCGGCCGTTGATGCGGTCGAGGCCCAGGTTGCGCGCGAGGAACTTATGTCGGCCATTGCCATCGCGGTACCGCGCGAACCGGGTGTAGCTCGGCGTCGGTTTCAGCCCATGAGTTCTGTTGTGCGACGCGGGCGCCGAACTCGACGTGCTCGCGGACTGCCTGGCGGAGCGGTTCGTCCTCGGGCATGCCAGCCTCGTCGAGCGCCTCCATGTACAGCGCGACAAACCGCTCGCGCTGCTCGTCGGTGATGCTCAGGTGGCGGTGGACGTCGATGATGTGCTGGAAGCCGAGCTCGCGGGTGAAGCGGTCCGGGCCGCCGAACGACTCGGCGGTGAACCACATCAGGCGGTCGACGTGGATAGGCACGCGCTCGGTGAACAGAGTTCTCAGCACCGGATCCGCGAGAGCCTTGTCGTAGAACAGCTGCTCGAGGCGGTGCAGGGCCTCGTCTCCGCCGACATGGTTGTACAGCGTCTCAGTCAACTCGTGCACCCCTGTACCCGTCGTCGTTATCGTCAGTGTTTCGCATAAGCGAATGCGGGGCGCACCGCCCGGTTCATCACTGCCGCTCTGCCGCTGTTGCGGCAGCGGCCGTATGCTTGCCAGCGCGGCGATCGACCCGACGCCAACAAGCGCCACAACGGTCGAAGCGGAAGCGCCGACGATGGAGCTCAGCGCTCCGCTGCGGAACGCAAGCACGTCCGCGGCGTCGTCGACGATCACCGCGTTCACGTCATTGCAGGTGTCTCGCCGCAAACGGTGCAGCTTCAACCGGGAGGACCTGGCCGCGCGCGCATTCCTCGCGCTGCCTGTCGCGATCCGCGAGTCGCGGGGCGAGGAGATCCTCGGCACTCTGCTGGACTCCGCCGGCACCGGTTCCCGGACGCGCTTCGTGCGCGAGCTCGTCGACCTCGTGCATACCGGGTTGCGAGCCCGAACCGCGGGCCGTGGCTCGCAACGGCTCGTGACCGACGGGTTTTGTCGCGGCGCGATCCTCGTGATGACGCTTGATCTCAGCACCTTGCTGGCTCAGAAGCTTGGCGGCGTCCAGGATCCACTGCTGTCATGGGTGTCGATCGGCACACTCAGCGTTACCCTGGCGACCGCGCTGATCGGCGCTGAGCGCCTCGCGGGTGCCGCTGCGTTCGCGTGGACGCTGGCACGATTCCCGCAGCTCATTTCCTATGACCCAACGTTCCGTGGAATCGCGCCGACCATCGTTCCGCTCATCTGCTTCACCGTGCTGATCCTGGCTTCCCGCCGTCGCGGATTGGACCCGCGTCGCCTTGCCTGGCTCGCAGCGACCGCGGCTCTCGTGGGCGCATATGGCCATTGGCACGCCACCGAGCTGATCACGGCTACGGTGCGTGCCGCGGCGGTCATGCTTATGGTCGCGGCCGTCCTGACAATCCCGTCCGATCCACGCCTCGCGATCGCCTGCGCATTGCCCGCCACCTACGTCGCACTCATGGTCGCCGGCAAGCCTGCCTTGCCGGCCGGGCTGCTGCTTCTCGGCGCGCCAGTCGTGATGACGATCGCGGTCATCAGCGCTAGGCGACGGGCGCGGCAACCAATGACACCATAAGGGTTTGCACTCTTGAACGTCGAGCCGTGCGGACACCCGGCTCGAGAGGACCTGGCGGTCAGACCAGCAGTTCCACCCAACACCGGCGTGCAGTCTCTTGCCAGCGATCCGATTACCGCAAAAAGTTCAATTCGGAGCTCGAGCAGGTGCCTCCCGTTGAGGACGACCAGGCACACCTTTGCGCCCGTCGCTCTGTTCTGCTCCACAAACACTGCAGTCTCGACGGCGTCAGCGCTCGACTTGACACTGCCGCTCCCCGCTGGATGCGGCCATGAGCGGCACCGAACTCCCTTCCGAATGCCTTGCGGGCGACGTCAGCTTATGCCGTTGCGGCCGTTCTTTCGTCCGCGTGGCTATCGCCGCCGGGGTCGGCGTGCGAGATCCAGCTCGTTGGTGCCGATCACGTGCCCCGCGGCGCAGCGGAGCTCCACGGCGACCGGCTCGCCGCAGTCTCGATGTCGGAGCTCGACCGGCCCGCCGCGATTGTCGAGCCAGCGGTCGCCCCACTGCATCAGCGCGGCGAGTGCCGGGAAGAGGTCGGCGCCCTTAGCCGTCAGCCGGTACCGCTGGCGGGTGCGCTGCCTCGGCTCCCGGTAGTCCTCGCGCTCGAGCAGACCCTCCTGCACGAGCTCGCGCAGCCTGGCGGCGGCGACCGGTTCGCTGATGCGGGCACGGGCGGCGAAGTCGTCGAAGCGGGTGGTCCCATAAAAGGCCTCGCGGAGGATCAAGAACGCGGAGCGTGTGCTTACTACGTCCAGCGCCTTGGCGATCGTGCAGCGGTCGGCGGCCCATGCTCCTCGAGGATCCAGCGCGCCGGTCATTCGTATCGCGGTGTTCATACAGCCACAATGATAGCTGACTCTGGTAAGGCTAAGCCAGGCCTGTTATGGTTGCGGGCTATGCCAGAGCTAAGTCAGCTTGTCGGGCACGACGTGACGGCTCCCCGCGAGTCGTGCTGCTGATCGTCTGCGCCGGAGTTGTCCTCGCGAGCCTCGACCTGTTCATCGTCAACGTCGCGCTGCCCCAGATGGCCAAGGATTTCCACGTCCGCGGCGACGGGCTGGCGGACTTGTCATGGGTGCTGAACGGCTATGCGATCGTCTATGCGTCGCTGCTCGTGCTGTTCGGGCGTTTGGCGGAGCGCTATCCCGCGAGCGCGGCTTTCTGCTCGGGGTCGCCGTGTTCGTCGCGGCGTCGGCGGCGTGGGGCGCGGCCACAAGCGTGCCGATGCTGGTGGCGTTCCGAGTCGTCCAGGCGGCAGGCGCGGCGCTCCTGACACCCACCTCGCTTGGCCTCATCCTCGCCACGTCGGTGCCGGCGCGCCGGCACGGTGCTGTACGCGCCTGGACCGCGGTCGGCGGGCTCGCGGCGGCAGCGGTCCCAGTCATCGGCGGTCTGCTGGTTGCGGCGAGCTGGCGCTGGGTGTTCCTTGTCAACGTCCCGATCGGCCTGATCGCGCTCGTCGTCGGCTGGCGGAGGCTGCCGCCCGTTCCCGGGCATCCAGTGGCCGCCCCGGATGCGCTCGGCGCGCTGCTGGTGACGGGCGGCGTTGGTGCGCTCTCGCTTGGGCTCGTCAAGGGCGGCACATGGGGATGGGGGAGCGCCGCCACGATCGTGACGCTGTCGCTCGCCGCCGGGGCGCTGTTGCTGTTCGCGGTCGACTCTCTGCGAGCCCGCAACCCGCTGATCGACCCCGCACCCTTCCGGCTGCGGCCGTTCACCGGCGCCTCGACTGTTGCGGTGTTCTTCTCGGCCGCGTTCGGCGCGATGCTGCTCTCTCGTGTCCTGTGGGCGCAGGACGTCTGGCACTGGTCGGCGCTGAGCACAGGACTGTCGATCGCCCCGGGTCCGATCATGGTGCCGCTGTTCTCGTTCCTGGTCGCAGGCCGCCTGACCGTGCGCTTCGGGCCCGGTCGGGTGATCGCCGCGGGCTCCACGATCTTCGCCGCCGGCGCGGCGTGGTGGGCGCTGGCGATCGGGCTGGCGCCCGATTATGTCGGAGACATGCTTGGTGGAATGCTGCTGACCGGCATCGGCGTCGGGTTGACGCTTCCGACGCTGATGGCGACCGGTGCCTCCTCGCTGCCGCCCCAGTCGTTCGCGACTGGCTCTGCGGTCGTCAACATGCTTCGCCAGATCGGGCTCGCGATCGGCGTCGCGGTTCTGATCGCGATCCTAGGATCGCCTCACTCCGCGGGTGACACGCTGCATGTCTACCAGCGCGCGGCGGTGGTGATCGCCGCGATCGCAGCCGTCGGGGGAGTGATCGGCTGGGTGATGCTGACGGTTAGGCGCGGCACGATCCCGGCGAGCGCGAGCGCGAGCACGGCCGCTGCGGTCGCGAGCGAGAACGCCTGACAATGAGCGCGAACCGCGAACTGCGAGAGGAACGTGAGATGACCGAGCTCACAGGATCCAGCGAGCTGCTGCGGCTGCTCGAGATCGACTTCGACGAGATCGGGCCGACGCGTGTCGTCGGCTCGATCGCCGCCGACGAGCGCCACCATCAGCCGTGGGGGCTCGTTCACGGCGGGCTCTACACGACGGCAATCGAGACGTTCGCGACCGTCGGAGCGTTCGCAGCCGTCGAGGAGCGCGGGCAGCAGGCGGTCGGGGTCTCGAACGTCACCGACTTCATTCGACCGCATCAACATGGTCGCCTGCGGGTGCTGGCCGTCCCGGTCCAGCAGGGCCGCTCGCAACAGCTCTGGCAGGTCGAGATTCGGCGGCCCGAGGACGACAAGCTCGTCGCCCGGGGCCAGGTGCGCCTGCAGAACGTCGAGGCGAGCAGATGAGCATCACGATCGACCAGGGTGCCGAGCAGTGGGGCGGACCTCGGAGCAAGACCGTCATCTCTGGTATGGGCCTGCGTCGCTGGGTGCGTCGGTCGCGAAGCTGACGGGTCGCGAATTCATGCAGGCGATCAGCGACGGCCGGCTGCCGCCACCGCCGATGGCGAGCCTCAGATCTCCGGAAGTGGTCCTGAGAAAGCTGGGCTGAGCAGGTAGTTTGGTTTGGGCTGTGGCTTGCATAAAGAGATCACAGTTGGTGTAGTCTGGGGTGTGGATCAGGTGCCTTCAGAGGGTCAGCTTGAGGGGATGCCCGAGCCGTACCGTTACTGGCTGGTGCGCCAGGCTAGGCTAGTCTGGCCAGCGGCGGTAGGCACGCCATCCCGACCCATCGCACGAAACGGACGGCTGGCGTGTCCTCGCTTGCGTCGAACCCGTCATTCGCCACGGCAGGCCCGAGATTGTTCCGCGCCGGGACGCCGGCGACCGACGCCGGCCAGCGCAATCCGCAAGCGAGCGGTTCGATGACGTCCTCCCTGCGGACGATGATCGACCCCTTAATCGTCCCGCGCCAACGGAACGGAGAATCCGGGCTGTCAATGGCCATCGGTTTCTCCCCGCTGGCGGGACCGACATCTGCCGCATCGACGTCTCGGCATCCTCCATGCCGGTAACGGCACGGATGAGCGACAAGGACGGTGTGTTCTGAGTGCGCATGAACAACAGCTCCCGCACGCTCTCGGAGATCGAGATCGACGAATACAGGCGCGATCACTGGCCGTAGGCCGATTCGTTCCGGTTTGACAATCTGTCGATGTACTGCCATTGTGAGCACATGTCAACAGTGAAGGAAGAGCGACTGCAGATCCGCATCGACCCCGCTGACAAGGCCCTGTTGGAACGAGCAGCCGCCGCGACACACCTCAACGTTTCCGCGTTCGTCGTTCAAGCGGCGGCTTCCCGAGCGGAGGAGATCCTCGCCGAGCGCTCGAGCATCCGACTCTCAGCCGAGGCGGCTGTCGCGTTCAGCGAGGCGCTCGAGCGTCCCGCGGAGGTCAACGACAGACTCGCGAGGGCGTTGCGCCGAAGGCGCAAGTTCAGCTGGCTTGACTGAGCTCCGCCGCCCCGCGCTGCTCGACCCGCGCCACGACACTTGGGAGCAGTTCGATTGCGGTGAGCCGATCCTCAACGAGTGGCTTCGCCGATACGCCGGCCAGAACCGCCGACGCGACACCGCGGCCACCTGGGTGATCGCCGACGCGAACGGCCTCGTCGTTGCGTACGCGAGCGTCGCGATGACCGCACTCGATCGCTCGTCGGCCCCCGGTGTCGTGGCAAAGGGCGCGCCCGACCCTGTCCCAGCGCTGCTGCTTGGGCGCCTCGCGGTCGACCGCCGCTATGCCAAGCTCGGGATCGGCACCGCGCTGGTCGCCCACGTCCTCGCGACCGCCGTCGAGCTCAACGAGAAAGCCGCCTGTTGCGCCGTTGTCGTCACCGCGCTGAACCCCATTGTCCGGGGTTGGTGGGCGCGGCTCGGATTCCGGGCGTTCGATTCCGACGACCCAGACCAGCTCGACCTGTACCTGCTGACCTCCGAGATCGAGGCAACGCTCCGGCGCGGCCGCTAGTGTAGTGTCTCACTTTTAGTTGGAGAGTGCCTTAAGCGCGATCCGCCCGCGACGAACCTTTTGCATGATCGCGTCGGCGGTTTGCGTCCAGACGAACGGTTCGGGGTTCTCGTTGGTGACTTTGAGGTAGGTCTCGATCGCGTCGATCAGGTCAGGGACGGACTGGAAAACGCCGCGGCGGATCGCCTTGTCGGTGAGCTTTCCGAAGAACCGCTCGACCATGTTCAGCCAGCTCGAGGATGTCGGGGTGAAGTGCAGGTGAAAGCGCGGGTGCTTCGCGAGCCACTTCTCGACGTTGTCGTGCTTGTGGGTCGAGTAGTTGTCGAGGATCATGTGAATTTGAAGGCCCTTGGGAACCTCGGCGTCGATCGTTCTGAGGAACTTCAGGAACTCGGTGTGGCGGTGGCGCGGCAGACATTGCCCGATCACCTTTCCGGTCAGTACGTCGAGCGCGGCGAACAGGGTCGTGGTGCCGTTGCGCTTGTAGTCGTGGGTCATCGTCCCCGCGCGCCCCTGTTTGATCGGCAACGACGGCTGCGTGCGATCCAGCGCCTGGATCTGGGATTTCTCGTCCATGCACAAGACGATCGCGTTCTCCGGCGGGTTCAGGTACAGGCCGACGACGTCAATCAGCTTCTCCTCAAAGCGCTTGTCGTTGGAGAGCTTGAAGGTCTTGACCTTGTGCGGCTTGAGCCCCCGGGCGGACCAGATCCGCTGCACCGTGGCCGGCGAGACGCCCTGCGCCTTCGCCAGCGACCGACAGCTCCAGTGCGTCTCACCCTTGGGCTTGGTGTGGAGCGTCGCGTGCACGATCGCCTCGACCTTCTCCGGCGGGATCGACACCTTCCGGCCTCGCCCGGCACGGACCACCGACAGGCCCTTCAGTCCATCCTGCGCGAACCGTTCGCGCCACGCCGTCACCGTCGTCGGGGAGACACCGACCTGCATCGCGATCGCCGCGTTCGGCAGCCCCTGGCACGCGAGCACAAGCGCCCGCGCGCGTTGCACGTCGCGATGGGGCGCGGTCGCTGACTTCGACAACTTCTCAAGCACGTCACGCTCGGCGTCGGCGAGCGTCAGAGCAGGTGTAGGAGAGCGCATGCCTCATTCTACCACCAAACTCCACTTATTTACGAGACACTACACTAGCAAGCAACTCGAGCACGGGATGTCGCACGACGAGATCGGGCACGGCGCGCAAACATTATCCC
>JADGPN010000183.1 GCA_017882465.1 Solirubrobacteraceae bacterium | reverse complement strand
ATAGCGGGGGCGGGATTCGAACCCGCGACCTTCGGGTTATGAGTTGCAAAAAGGGCCTCTAGTTCTCGCAAATTGGGCGAGATTTCGGCCACAAAGTACCCGCTTTGGAGTTGTTTTCGGCCAGTTTGGTACTCAAAGTGGTACTCCACGACGAGTGGTACTCTGGTGGTACTCCACCATTTTCTCTCCTTCGTGTGATGCCTCCAACAGACCCCGTTCCGACCGCGGCACTGATCGTCTGCGAGCAGCGCGGCGAGGTGCACTACGAGGCGAAGTTCCGCTACGGCGGCCACCAGGTCAAGCGGCGCATCGGACGGGCATGGCTGAGCCGGGACGATGTAGGCGGGTGGAGGCCGCGCCGCGGCCGCGTGGCCGGCGGGTACCTCGACGAGCGCCGTGCGCACGTGGCCGCCGCCGAGCTCGTCCGCACCTACGTCAAGGACTTCAACGAGACCGAGCGCGTCGAGCGCGAGCGGCGCACACGCGGGGTCACGTTCCGTGAGCTCGCGCATGGGTACCTGCACTGGCTGGCGACGGTCCGTGGCGCCAAGCCCTCGACGATCCGCTCACACCAGTCCGACATCGCCGAGCCGGGGACGCCGCACAGGCGCGGCACGGGCACAACCGCGGGACTGATCATGGGCGCGCTCGGCGATCGGCCAGCGTCGAAGATCACCCCTGCCGAGGTCGAGGCGCTCCTGCGGACAGTCGCCGCCACCGGCGTGTCGGCCCGTAGCGTGAACCGGGCGCGGGAGATCGTCTGCGCTGCCTTCAACTACGGGATGAAGCCGACGACATACTCGCTGCCGACGAATCCCGCCCTCGGCACCGACCGCCGGCGCGTACCCGAGCCCGGGGTGCTCCTGTTCTACTCGCCCGAGGAGATCGAGGCGATTGCCCGGTCGCTTGAGGCCGGCTTCCATCGTCCCGCCGTGTTGGACCGCGGCGAGCTCGAGCAGTTCGAGGACGACCGCGACGGCGAAGCGGTCCGCGTCGCCGCCTACTCCGGGCTCCGCCTGGGAGAGCTCTTGGCCCTGCGCTGGCGGGACGTCGACTGGACCGGCTCGGCTCTCACCATCAGCCGGTCGCTGTCCTCCGGCGTCGAGGGGACGACCAAGACGGGACATGTCCGGCGCGTGCCGATGGCCGACCAGGCCGCGGCCGCACTCGACCGGCTCTCCCAGCGCCAGGATTTCACCTCGCCCGACGACTACGTCTTCTGCAACGCCCTGGGCCGGCCGCTGGACGGCTCCGCGCTGCGCCGCCGCTACAAGCGCGCCCGCGACGCCGCCGGACTGCGCCCGCTCCGCTGGCATGACCTCCGCCACACCTTCGGATCGCTGCTCGTCGCCGGCGGGGTCGACCTCGTGAGCATCAAGGACGCCATGCGCCACTCCCAGCTGACAACGACGAGCCGATATCTCCACGCTAGGCCGGCAACGGAGCGGGCCGCGGCCTTCACCGCTGCCTTCTCGTCGAGCCCGTCTGGCGGCTCGACGGTCGAAGACGGGTTCTCAACGCGTTGAAGCCGCCACAGTCGTCGCCTCATGGGATCCCCGTGGCGGACGGCACGCCAGCTCAGGGGTCAACCAGCCTATGAAGAGACATACGGACGACATCCCCACGAACCCTCCTCACAAGCGGAGTCGTCCGCTCCGTTGACGAACTGCCGGCCGACCCCTCGGCAAGCGCTGGCCCGGCACCGGCGCGGCCAGGGCGTGCTCCGTTGCCATCCTGATCGCACAAATCTAGATGTCGGATCACGAAAGTGATCGTTTGGTCAGCAGGCGGCGACGCTGCCTCTGTGGCGCAGGCTAGCCGACTACCCGCCTATACGGGTTGACGAATACTCGTCTACTCGGCTAGTCTCCTAGCCGTGCTATACGCAGTTCCACGCATATCTCAACCGCTCAAGGCACAGCTTCGCGACCTCGACGAGCTCCGCGCCGAGCTCGGTGGCGCCACGTCAGTGTCTGGACCGTGGCTCGGCCAGCTACGTCGGCAGGTCCGCGCCAGCTCGGTCGAGAGTTCGGTGTCTATCGAGGGGTTCGTCGTTGCGCCTGGCGAGGCGCCAGCGTTGGTCGCCGGCGAGGAGCCACCTGGGCCAGAGGACGAGAACCGGATGGCGGTCGCTTCGTACGCGCGTGCGATGGACCACGTCGGGGTGATGGCGATAGACCCCCACTTCCGCTGGCTCGACCGCGTGATTCTCGACCTTCACTTCGATGCATGCTTGTTCCAGCGCGACAAGCTCCCCGGTCTGTGGCGCAGCGGGCCAGTCTTTGTGACGAGCCCCGGTGGCGGCCCGCCCGCGTACGCGGGGCCGCCGGCGGAATCGGTGCCGGCGCTCATGGCCGAAACCGTCGACTGGCTGCAGAACGATGACCTCGATTCGCACGTTGCTGTCCGCGCCGCGATGGCTCATCTACACGTGGTGTCGATACACCCGTTCCGGGACGGAAACGGCCGGATCGCCAGAATCGCGCAGTCGCTGGTCCTGGCGCGCGAAGGACTCTTGGCGCCCGAGTTCAGCTCGATCGAGGAATACCTAGGACACCACACGGCTGACTACTACGCGGCACTTCAGCAAGTTCAGGGCGGCGGCTACCAACCCGAGCGCGATGCGTCTTCATGGGTGCGGTTTTGCGTCACGGCGCACATCGAACAGGCCAAGCAACGGCTCGCGTTGATCGCTGGTGCGGCTACACGTTGGGCAGCGCTCGAGCGGCTCGTCGAGTCGCGCCGTTGGCCGGAGCGGCTCGTAATTGCGCTCGAACACAGTCTGTTCGACGGCGTCGAACGCGCGGCCTACTCTGCCGAGGCTGATATCTCGCCAGCGACCGCCAGTCAGGACCTCAGGCGGCTTCTCGACGCGGGCCTCGTCGCGCAACAGGGGCGCACACGAAGCACGAGATATCTCGCCACCGAACAGCTTCGGCGCCAATCAGGCGAACCGGTCGACTGATCGCCCGAGTCCCTCGTCGCCCTTGCGCTCGTGAGGGCGCAAGGGTCGACGCTGACGAATGCGCTCGTCTGGTCTGACAACCGCCCGCGGACCGCTGCAAGGAGAGCTCAATTGACCTTTACTGGTAAAGTAAAGGTATGGCGAGAATCTCGACCAAGAACCAGATCACGATCCCGGTCGCGGCACTCGCGGAAGTCGGGTTGCACGCCGGCGAGCGAGTCACGATCGAGCCGGCCGGCGACGGTGAGCTCCGGATCCGCCGCTCGACCGCGACCTTCCAGGATGCGTTTGGCGCGCTCACGGGCACATACCCCGTCGGCTATCTCGATCGGCTCGACGCCGAAGACGACCTCCGGTGAGACTGCTCCTCGATGCCGACGTCCTGATTGGGGCGCTCGACCGCAACGACCCACATCACGGTCGCGCCCGAACGCTGTTCACCCGGTGGCATGACGGCCAAGACGCTTGCGCCATCAGCGTCGTGAACCTGACCGAGGTACTGATCGCCCCATCAGCCGATGTCTCCAAGCTCGCCGCTGCCCGAGAGGCGATCGCCGCCCTCGGCGTCACCGTGCACCAGCCCAATGAGGCGATCGGGGTCGAAGCGGCGCGCCTCCGGCAACGGCATCCGATCAGTCTCCCCGACGCCTACTGCCTCGCAACGGCGAAACACACGCGTTCCACGCTCTCCTCCTTCGATCAGAAGATCCTGAAGGCAGCCAAGCGCGAAGGCGTCAAAGCCGCCTGAGCAGAAAACGCAGAAGCCGGGAGCCCGGCAAGCAGCGGTGCCGCTGGCCCGTGGGCTCACGTCCGGGTTCAATCCTACGATGCCGCGATGCTTCCCGAGACCGATCTGGCAAGGATCCGCGAGTCGTGCGAAGCTCGCGTGCCACCGGAGGCGCGCGAGCACGTCCGAGTTGAGTTTGAGTACGAACGGCAGGCCGTGAACATCATCGAGCGCCGACCGCCTTGGCGTGAGGACTACGGACCCGGCTGGTCACGCTTGCCGATCGCGCGGCTGCGATATGTCGCCTCAAAGCGTCTCTGGACCCTCTACTACCACCGCCACACCGGCCGCTGGGAGCGCTACCCACTGCTGGGGCCGTCGCGCCGAGTCGCTGACCTTCTCAGCGAGATCGCTGAAGATCCGATCTGCGTGTTCCGGGGCTAATCGCGCTTCAACACATCCAGCCACGATCGCTCTCACCTCGGGGCTGGCATTCGGTCAGCCATCGGTTCGGCGGGATGACGGCGTCAGGCGGCGAATGATGAGCAAGGCAAGCCAGGCGGTGCTCGGGCCACATGACGGTGACCATGCTTGCGATGCGTCGTGTCATATTCCCGATCGGGAACATCGCGGGTTCTGCCGACCGCGTTGCGCCCTAAGTTCCCGAACGGGAGCATTGAGGAGCGCGGCGTCCGCGAGGCGCTGTAATGTTCCCGGTCGGGATCATGACCTCGTCCGTTTCGGTGACCACACCCGGAGAGCTCGGAGCCGCATTCAAGGCCGCGAGGATTGCGCGCGGCCTGCGGCTCGAGGATCTCGCGCTCGCGGCCGGCGTCGGTCGCCGCTTCCTTGGGGAGCTTGAGCGAGGCAAGCCGACGGTGCGCCTCGCCGAGACGCTCCGGGTCGCCGAGGCACTCGGCGTCTCGATCACCGTCAGCGATCCGAATGCTTGAGGGCCTCGCTCCGCTGGTGGTGTGGTGCTTTGACCGGCAGGCGGGCGCGCTGACCCAAAGCGCGAACGGGATGGAGTTCGCCTACGCGGCGGAATGGGTGGCGGACGGGATGCCGCCGCTGTCGCAGTCGTTGCCGCTCGATGGCCGCTTCGACGCCGCGGCGGCCGCCGCGTTCTTCGGCGGCCTGCTCCCCGAGGGCGAGCCGCGGCGCCAGCTCGCCCGCCTCCTAGGCGTCAGCGAGAGCAACGACTACAGCATGCTCGCGATGATCGCGGGCGACACTGCCGGGGCGATCACACTGCTGCCGCAGGGTGAGCGGCCCGAGCCGGTCAGCGGAGATGTCGAGTGGCTCGACGACGCCGGCCTTGCCGAGCTCCTGACCGACCTGCCGTCGCGTCCGATGCACGTCGACGCGGACGGCGAGTACCGGCTGTCACTTGCGGGCGCTCAGGACAAGCTCCCCGTCGTCGTGGACGGCAGCGGGCGAATCGGTCTCACGCGCGGCCAGACGCCGTCGACGCACATCATCAAGACGCCGATCGAGCGGCTCGATCACACCGTCGTCAACGAGGCGTTCTGCCCAATGGTCGGGCGGCAGCTTGGCGCCGACGTCGTCGACGCGTCGGCGCAGCGAGTGGCCGGGCAAGAGTTCCTCCTGGTCCGGCGCTACGACCGGCGCGAATTCGCTGACGGGATCGTGCGTCTTCACCAGGAGGACTTCTGCCAGGCGCTCGGAGTCCCGACGGCGCGCAAGTACCAAGCCGAGGGCGGGCCGTCGCTGGCCGACTGCTTCGCACTGGTCCGGCGCGCCACCGCCGTGCCTGCCCGGGAGGTGATCAAGCTTCTCGACGACGTCGCGTTGAACTTCCTGGTCGGCAACCACGACGCGCACGGCAAGAACTTCTCCCTGCTCTATCCCCCGGAGTCGGGACAGGCAGTGCTCGCGCCCGCCTATGACGTGCTGAGCACGTTTGCGTATCGCAGGACCCACAACTTGACGCGGAAGATGGCGATGAGCATCGGCGGCGAGTACCGCCCGGAGTACGTGCGCGCGCGGCACCTCGACCGCCTGTTCGACGAGGCCGGGCTCGGTGCCGCTGCTGCCCGCCGCCGCCTCCGCGGGATGGCGCGTGACGCGCCCGGCGCGGCGCGGAACGCGCGCGAGCAGCTGATCGACACGGGCTGGGATGCGCCGATCCTCGGGAGGATCGTCGAGCTGATCGACGAGCGGGCGCGGTGGCTGCTGGACCTCACCGCTGCGAAGGCGTAACCCCCCGGATCGTTCGCTTTTCCCAAGCCATCCTGTCCCCCTCTCCCCGCTTAGGAAAGGATCGAGCCTAAGCTTTCCGCACAGCGAAGACTGCGCACGTGCACGCGTGCGAAAGCTATTGTTACGATCCTTTCGTATGAAGGATGGTGCGAAAGGTTCCGAGACTTTCCGGTGGTCGGAGGAGCTGTGGAAACCCTCGACGCTTGCGCTCACGAGTGTCCCCAAACGCGCGCGTCGCGCTGCGCGGATCAGGGCGTATGTGCCGGCCGGACTGGCCGAACGATCGTTCTCACTCGACGCCGAGGCTGTGCAGGCGGTGATCGATGCGCAGGACGCCGTCCGCGAGGCGCAGCAGGACCGACGCTGTGGGGGTCAACACGATCGCCCAGCAGCTGCTGCGCTCGGAGGCGATCGCGTCAAGCCAAATTGAGGGCATCGATGTGCCGGGACACCGGGCGCTCGCCAAAGCGGCGGCCAGCAATCAGCACAAGCTTGGCGCACAGCTCGTGCTGGCGAACATCGACGCCGTTCGCTGGGTGTACGACTGGGCCGCGTCGAGCGGCGATCCCTTCTCGCCTGTGGTGATCTGTGAGATCCACCGCAGGCTCGCGACCGCCGATCGCCATCTCTCCGCGCACGCCGGGCAGATCAGGACTCGCCAGAACTGGATTGGCCGCGATCCCTACACGCCCGTTGGAGCGGACTTCATTCCCCCACCCGCGCGCGAGGTCCAAAGTCTGCTGCAGGACTTGTGCGCATACGCCAACCGCAACGACGTCGCGCCCGTGATCCAGGCGGCGACAGTGCACGCCCAGTTCGAGACGATCCATCCGTTCGCTGACGGCAACGGGCGCGTCGGCCGCTCGCTGATCGGCGCGGTCCTTGCGCGCCGTCAGATCTGCCGGGACGTCATCCCACCGGTCAGCCTCGTGCTCTCGCGCGACCGCGCCGCGTACATCAACGCGCTGACGACCTGGCGCTTCGAGACCGACGGCTACCGCCAGTGGATCGCCGAGCTCGCCACAGCGTGCGAGGCGGCAGCGCTGGCGTCAACCCGGCTCGCCGGCCAGGTCTCTGATCTCCAAGATCGCTGGCGCGAGGCGGCAGGACACCCCAGGCGCGACTCGGCCGCCGCTGCCATCATCGACGCGCTCCCCGCCTACCCCATACTCGACGCCGGCTCGGCGGGCGCCCTCACGGGCCGCAGCGCGGTCGCCGCGCGGCAAGCGCTCAACAACCTCACCGACAGCGGCGTACTCGAACAGGTGACCGTCGGCAAACGCAACCGGATGTGGGAAAGCGTCGGACTGTTCTCGCTCATCGACGAGATGGAACGCGAGCTCAGCGCGGGACTATGCGGCCCGGCCGGAACCCAATAACGACGCTGACAACTTGGACCGCGCCGGTCTCGTCCACCAGCGAGCGCTCAGCTTGGCGGGGCTGGGGCGAGCTTGGCCTTGTCGAGCATCGCGATCAGTGACGGCCGGCGCCGGTGCCGTTCTCGCAATGCGCCCAGACGCGCCTCGAACGCATCGACCTCGCCGCCGCCCGCGGCTGCGTCGCGCGCCCGTTTGAGCAGCCGCACCGCGGCGGCATACGCCCGCCGGTCGGCGGTCTCGAGCACGCTGTCGATCAGCCGCCAGTACACGGGCAGGGCCTGCGCCGGATGGGTCTTCTGCCGAGTCTCGGCCAGCCGCAGCCACGCGTGCTCCCCGATGTCGAGGTCTGGCAGCGCCATTGCGGCCTGCCACGCGAGCTCGGCCTCGCTGTCGTCGAGCAACGCGTCGACCAACCCGGGTGGGTTGCGGTCCCGCAATACGCGACGCGCCGCCTCGTTCTCCATCGGCCAGACGTGGATGGCCTCAGCCGCGGTACGAAGCTGCCGATAGCTGGTGCTCGTCGGCGTGCGCTCGTGCTGCGCGCGACGCAGCGCGAGCGCCTCGACCTGCTCTCCGCGTCGCGCGTATGCCGCGCAGGCGAGGTCATACAGCTGATCGGTCTGCCGGCCCGTGGTCTGCTCGATCCCTCGCCGCGCCCACGCGACCGCTTCCTCGTCTCGGCCGAGCTCGACCATCGCCTCGGCAACCCGGATGAACTGATGCGGTCGCGAGAGATCGCCTCCGAGCAGAGCGACGATCGCGCCGCTGTCACCGTCGAGCACGGCGAGCCGCTCACGCGCGTACCTGGCAGCGAACCCGTCCTGATCGCCCTGCGCGGCCAGCAACGAGCGGAATTCCGCCAGCCCGACCTCGCCCAAAGCGGCGCGGTAGCGCACCGGATCGGCCTCGAAGAAGTCCTGATCGA
>JADGPN010000182.1 GCA_017882465.1 Solirubrobacteraceae bacterium | reverse complement strand
AAACCGGGAAATCCCACGATCCGCAGCGATCTCCGCGAGCTGCTCGAGCATCCGCGTCCCCGCGCCGCGGCCATGAAAATCGTCGGCCACCGCAAACGCAACCTCGGCAGCGCCAGGCTCGCGCAACCCGTCAAAGCCAGCGACCGCCACCACACGGCCGCGATACCGCGCGATCAGCGTGACCCGATCAACCCCACCACCCTCCGCGGCCGCATGCGCGACGACGTCGGTCCGCCCATAGCCATGGAAGCGCATGTAGCGGCTCTCCGCCGACAGGCCGTCGTAAAACTCCTTGATTTGCTCGAAATCCGCCGGCGTCGGAACCTGCAGGCGCAAGGTCGAACCATCCCGCAGCAACACGTCCCGGACCAGCGGCTCCGACTCACCAGCCGAAGCGAACATCACACCCGCAGTCACTATCGACCGCCCAGAGCCAATCGGTCATCAGCGGCAGGCCGCCGCTCACACGAACTTCACCATCGCGCGCCACCAGGTCCGGCCACCGTAGCCAGCCCCTCGGCTTCCCTGTGGCGAGCAGCCGCGTTCTCTGATGAGCTACCTCACCCTGAACGCGCGCTGCCGAGCCGCCTGCGCGCGCTCCCCCCGCCAATGCGGCGATCTCCATCCCAATGTCACCACACGCCCTCGATCCCACCACACCGATCCGGTATCACGCGACGCCAAAACCCATCACACACCCGCCCCCGCGACAAGCTCACGGAGCCGACCCGTCCCCTCAGGGGGAGCGATACGACCATGCCAGCAGAGGCGACGAGCAGGATACGGTCGATCCTACCGAGATCCTCGACGACGACCTCGACGACTCAGCCCGCTACAGCACGAGCACGCCAAGCTGCTCGGCACCTTCGACTGCGGCTTCCCCGCCAAGCTGCTCGCCAGCCAACCGCCAACCGCCAACGCTATGCGCCCGCGCGGGCGCTCCCCGACCGCGCCCCCCGACAATATCCGAGCTTAGGCCGAAGTTTTCACTGGTGACGCTGCCAACCAGCGAAAACTTCGGCTTAGGGCCCACACCTAAACAACTGGCCGGTGCATCGGGTGGTGGAGTCGATGAACGGGGGCTGATGGAGGCCGCGATCGCGGGGTCCTCGCACCCGCTCGTCAAAGAGCGCTACCAGAGCACCAAGCGCCGCCTCGGTCGCCAGCGCGGCGCGAAGGTCGCGCAGATCGGCAGCCAGAAAGCTGACGGAGGCGATCTGGTACATGCTGACCCGCAAACCAACCGTTTCAGCCCTTCGCTCCGGCGGGTGCCGTTTTCGCCCTGACTGAAAGCGGTCACGAGACGTTCACGACGGCGACCCCGCCTTCGTCGCATTGCGAGCGCCCCGGTCGGTGCTGGCGGCTGGATCCGACTGATCAAAGCAAGCGTCCCGCTGAATCGTCCGCGGTTGCAGCGCTCAGCCTCCGGGCTTGGCACGGACACGGTCCGGATGGTGCTAGGACGCCCCTGGTCCGGACGGCCTCGACTGGCAGCAGAGCCGTGCCGATGCGAGGAAGCGGCTCGGACGACTGCCCCCACAGTGTCGCGATACGGGCGCCGATGCGCAACCTCCAAGCGCGGCCTGACGGCCCGATCGATCACGCCGTTGGCGTCAGCGCGACCACGGGGATCGGCCGTGTGGTCCGACGCTGGTAGGCGTCATAACGCCCACCATTGTTGTCATTCACGAGCTTCCACAGGCGCGCGAACTCCGGGTCGTCGTGGCCGATCTCGGCGGTGGTGGCCTGGTGGCGGGTACGTCCGATCTGCACCTCGACCTGCGGGTTCGCGCGGGGGTTGTGCAGCCAGGCGGGCGCCTTTGGATTGCCGCCCTTGGAGGCCACCACCAGCCAGCGCCCTCCGTCTTGTGCGTAGACGAGCGAGTTGGTCCGCGTCTGACCGCTCCGGCGCCCAGTCGTGCGAAGCATCAGGCAGGGCACGCCGAGCAGACGATGCCCGATCAGCCCGTCGGTGTGCTCGTAGAAGAAGGCGTGGACGGCGAGCGTCGCTTGGAACAACGTCTTAGTGATTGACACGTCGCGCAATCTACTCGAGCCGGCGAGCTCGGTCACTCGACGGGCGGTCGCGCAGCCTTAGGCTGCGGGCCAAGGGACTCGCCGCGATCGTTGCGCTCGGCGGCGGGCACGTTGCTGGGGCTGACCGCGTTGCTGAGCACGGTCACGGGCGTCAATGGACACTGACCGGACGCAGGTCGGCCGCCAGGACTTCGTGGGCGATGCGGACGCTTCCTCGCTGGCGCCGCCGTCGCGGGCGTCCACGGCTCCGAAGCCGGACGCAGCCCGAAGAGGGCTCCTACCAAAAGTGAGCGAGGAAGGATCCTCTGCGTTGATGTCCAGCTACGGGTCATTTGCGGTGAGCGGCGGCGGGCTAGGGCCGGGGCGGTCGGGAGTCGCGTCTCCGGCGTGATGTTGATTCGGTCACGCCGACCCGCTCGTGCAGACGCGCCAGGAGACGGGGTGACCACCAGTTCGCATTGCCGAGTAGGAGCATCAGCGCGGGAACGAGTAGGGCGCGGACGATGAACGCGTCGATCAGGACCGCGGCGGCTGCGCCGACGCCGAGCTCTTTGAGGAAGACGAGTTGGCTGGTCGCGAAGGCGCCGAGGGCGACGGCGAGGAGGATCGCGGCGGCGGTGACGATCGCGCCGGTTCGTTGCAGACCGACGGCGACGGCGTCTTCGTTTGAGAGTCCGTGGTCGTGTGCTTCTTTGATTCGTGTGAGTAGGAACACGCCGTAGTCGGTCGAGAGGCCGAACACGATCGCGACGAGCACAAGGAAGTCAGTTTGTTCGAGCCCTTGAGGTTTTGTGAACCCCAAGGGTCCCGTGAGGTTGTCGTCTTGGAAGAGGAGCACGAGGATCCCGGCTGTGGCCGCAGTTGTGAGCAGGTTCATCAGCAGCGCCTTGATCGGCAGCACGACAGACCCGGTCATCAGCCATAGGACGGCGACCGTCAGCGCGACGAGAAGGCCGATCGCCACCGGTAGCGTCCGGGTGGTCGCGGCGTGCTGATCGATCAGCTCGGCGGTCGCGCCGCCGACCGCAACGGGATACGGCTTCGGCTGGCCCCGGATCGCGTTAACGAGGTTCTGCGACTGCTGTGGGATTGGCGTCCCGCGCTCATTGACGTCGATCTCCCAGGTGCCAGCGTTGAGGTTGCGAGGTGCGGGCACGTGCTGGACGCCGCTGATCCGCTGCAGCCTTGCGGCGTAGGTGTGCAGCGTCGGCCCGGCCGTGGCGGGCGCGGTCACCGCGAGTATCGCCGGAGAGGAGTCCACCCGTGGAAAGTCTCGGGCGATCGCGTCTGAGACCGTGCGAGCGCTGTTGCTGGTCGGTAGCAGCGACGCATCGATTCCGCTCCAACGGATCCCCAGCGCCGGCGTGGCCACGAGCAGCAGGCCGGCAGCGGTGAGCGCGGCGACGATGCCGGGGCGGTGCATCACGGCGCGAGCGAGGCGATACCAGCGTCCGCTGCCTTCGGGTCCCGGCGCGACCTTCCCCAAGCGGCCTCCCATCAGCATGAACAGCGCCGGCAGGAAGACCACCGTCGAAGCTGCGGCGACTAGGGCCACGACGAGCCCGCCGAGTCCCATCGAGACCAGGAACCGCTGCGGGAACACCGTCAGGCACGCCATCGCTGCGGCGACCGTGACGGCGCTGAACACCACGGTTCGACCTGCCGTCTGCATCGTTGTCCGGACAGCGTCGGGCACGTCGGCGCCGCGGCCGAGCTCCTCGCGAAAGCGCGAGACGCAGAAGAGGCTGTAATCGATCGCCAGCCCAAGCCCGAGACCGATTACGAGGTTCAGCGCGAACGGCGAGAGCGACAGCACCGAATTGATCGCGCGCAGCACCGCGAACGCGCCAAGCACGCTGAAGCCTCCGATCGCGACCGGCAACAACGCCGCCACCCCACGGAACACGAGCAGCGAGAGCAACGCGAGCAGCGGAAACACGATCAGTTCGGCGATCGCGAGGTCGCTCGTCGCCTGGTTCCCCACCTGCTGGCCGGCGACCGCGTCACCACCGAGCGTTACCGCATGGTCACCGGCCAACGCCTTCTGGAGGCGCTTGACGACGTCGGTGTCGCTCGCCCCGGCACGCAACGTCGCGGCGACAAGCAACTGGCGACCGTCCGCGGAGACTGCCGGCGACGGGCCCGAGGGAGGGGGAACGGCGACCCGGGCGATCCCCGGATCGGCCCGAAGCGTCCGAGCGACCCCCTCGACGACCATGCTCGAACGCGGTGCGCGGACGAGCGCGATCACGCCCGCGCTCGCCGCTTCTCCGGTCGCGCGCTCGATCTGCTCCCGCGCGCGAGTCGACTGAGAGACAGGGTCATCGAACGCGTTCGACGCCCCGAAGCTCCCTGGAGCTGGACCACCAATCCCGCCAACAACCACGAACAGGACCGCGCCAAGTGCCGTCATCCGGCCCGGCCTTGAGCACGCGAGGCTCGCCAGTCGCTTGAGCATCATCACCAGCGACCCACGGTCCGATATCGGCGCTCACTCAACGCCACGACTGTGGTGTCCTTGTCGCGGGCTCGCTCGATCAGCTGCCACGTTCCCCGCCGTGCGACGGGATCGAGGCCCCTGGGTGAGCTCGTCAAGGGAACAGGAGCCGTGGGCGGTTGACCATCGCGAGAGCGAGGAGCAGTGCCGCTGCCTGCCGGACAGCGTGCCGTACGGCTTGCGCACCACGCGGCTCAGATGCCAGCGGCCAGCGCCCGCCAGTCGACTTTGTCGCCGGCGAGCTCGGCCAGCAGGCCCAGCGCTTCGCCGACGCGCAGTCAATCCGGAAGCGATGAGGTCTGCAGCTGTAAACCAGGTGCCGGACGCAGTCGCTTGCGTTGGTGGCCGGTGTCGAGCCCGGGCACGTCGACGTCGCCGGGCGTCGCACGCGACTGCGCAGCCCTTGGGGGATCTCGACGGTATTCGTCTTGTCGGCTCCGTTGGGCCGGGCGATCCCGATGATTTCGCCGGCGGCGACGGCGAACGACGGGCCGCCTGGCACCAGCTGGCGGTCATGGGACTTGTGGAGGTCGTGGACCTCGATCGCTGTGCTCGCCACGCCGCCAACGCTAAGCGCCGGCGGCGCGCCGCACATCGGCCCACGGGCTCGAATTGGGGTCCGACCGGGGTTGGATACATCTACCCCGATGTGTGTGTTGCACCGGGTCTGACCACGCCGTGGTCGTAGGCGAAAACGATCGCCGCGGCCCGGTCGCGAACGCCGAGCTTGCCGAAGATGCTCCCGACGTGCGTCTTGACCGTCGCCTCGGCGATGTACAGGGTGGCGGCGATCTCGCCGTTGGTCGCGCCGCGTGCCATCAGGCGCAGAACGTCTCGCTCGCGTTCGGTGAGCAGCTCGAGCCGCGCCGCCTGGCGACCTGCTGGCGCGACCCGCAGGCGGTAGTGCTCGAGGATCCTTGGTGCTACCGCCGGATCGAACCAGGCCGCGCCGCCGGCGACCGCCCGCACGGCCGCGATTAGGTCCTCGGCCGAGGAGTCCTTCAGAACAAACCCCGCAGCGCCGGCCTCCAAGGCGCCCCACAGCACCTCGTCTTCGCCGAACGTCGTCAGCACGAGCACCGCGATCGTGGCTGCCGCTGCGCGCAACTGCGCCGTTGCGGCGATGCCGTCAAGCAGCGGCATGCGGATGTCCATCAGCACAACCTCCGGCTCCAATGCCGGCAGCTCCTGCACCGCCTGACGGCCGTCCGCGCACTCCGCGACCACCTCGAACCCGTCCTCCGGCGAGAGGATCCGCGCCAATCCGCTGCGGACCATCGCCTGATCGTCGACCAGCGCAACCCGGATCATGCGATTCAAGGCCCTGCGCCTGGCGCATCGTCCGCGACCTCCAGCGGAAAGCGGCAGCTTACGCGCCAGCCGCCGGAGGTCGGCCCGGCAGCGAACTCGCCGCCGAGTGCGCTCACCCGCTCCCGCATCCCGATCAAGCCGTAGCGGCGACGCTCCCCCTCCATCGGCGGCACCGGGACCACCGAGCCGGTGGTCTCCACGAGGAGAGAAACATGCCCATCAGACAGCTCCACCCCCAGACCGTACGCGCCCGCGGGGCGTGACGAGCCGCATTAGCCAGCGCCTCCTGCGCGATCCGGTACACCGTCACGCCGACGCTCGGCGCGAGCGTAGAAAGGTCACCACGCATCCGCAGCTCAACCGGGAGGCCCCCGGCCCGAGCGTCCTCGACGAGCGCGGGGATCTCGCTGGCCGCCGGAAGGGGAGGCAGCACCCGCGCTTCGTCCTCGCTGCGCAGCAGCGCGACCGTCCGACGCAGCTCCTGCATGCTGCGGCGGCCCACGTCCTCGGCCGACCGCAGGGCCTCCTCAGCCGCCGCCGGGTCGCGGCGAAGGACATGCCGAGCGCTCGTGACCTGCAGCATCACCGCCGCCAGCCCGTGGCCCACGAAGTCGTGCACCTCACGGGCGATCCGCCGGCGCTCCTCAAGCATCGCCTGCTTGTCGAGCTCGCGCCGCGTCGCCTCAAGCTGAGCGGACAGCTGCCCCTGGCGAAACACGGCAAGACCGATAACCCACGGGAACGCGTCACGGCAGCGAGCGCTGCCCGCGCTCCAAGCAGCTCGGGCGCACCTGCCCGTCGTGCACCCAGGCGCTCGCGCTCTGCCGGCGCTCACGCTCCCTTTCCGTTGACGCGAGCGTTCGGCTCCCAGCGGCGGAATCACGACAGCACGCGTCGCCCAAGCGGCGCTGAGGCTCCGATCCGTGGCGACGCGCAAGATGCACGCGGTCGGCTTGTTTCTCGGCGGCTTGGAGCGTCTGCGCGTGACCCAGAGAGCCGCGGCTACCGTAGTTTGCCGACCGCGAGCTCCGCGGTCGGACCGGTTGCGGACTTCTACGAACGCGTCTTAGACTCGCGTTTCTGTAGCCGCCTCGCGCGGACGAGAGTCGAAGAAGTGGGTGGAGGTGGTCGTGTTGCCAGAGCGCGTGGAGGTTCACATGCGCGACAGTGACGCATTCTCCTGGTACATGGAGAAGGACCCGCTGCTGCGGTCGACGGTGGTGTGCGTCCTGCTGCTGGATGGCAGCCCGGACTGGAATCGGTTGCCGGAACGGCTCGAGCGCAGCACGCGGCTGTCGCCGGGGTTTCGGCACCGGGTCGTGTTGCCTCCGCTGCGGCTGGCTACGCCCCGCTGGGTTGTCGATCCCGATTTCGACTTGTCGTGGCACGTTCGCCGGTTCGAGGCGGCGCCGCCCAAGACGCTGGCGACGGTCTTGGAGTTCGCTCGCAAGACCGGGATGGCGGGCCTCGATCGTGATCGGCCGCTGTGGGAGTTCACGTTCATCGAGGGGCTCGAGGGCGGCCGCACGGCGCTGGTGATGAAGCTTCACCACTCGCTGACCGATGGCGTGGGTGGCATGGAAATTGCGCGACTGCTGTTCGACATCGAACCCGATCCCGGCGACCTCGGACCGATGCCCGAGGCACCGGTCGGAGAGCACCTCGGCACCGTCGATCTGGCCCGGGACGCGCTTGGCTACGACTGGTCCCAACTCTTCGACTTCTCCAAACGTCACCTCGCCTCCGCGGTCAGCGACGTGACGCACGCGCTGCGGCACCCCCTCGAAACCGCCTCCGAGACTGTCGCGACCGGCCAGTCGATCGCGCGCTTCGTTGAGCCCGTGTCCGACACGCTGTCGCCGGTCATGACCGAGCGCCATGTGACCTGGCACTACGACGTCCTCGAGTTCCCGCTGGCTGAGATGCTGCGCGCCGCGCACGCCGCGAGCGCCACGCACAACGATGCCTTCCTCTCCGGCGTCACGGCCGGACTGCGTCTCTACCACGAGCGGCACGACACGCAGGTCGACGAGCTGCGTGTCACGATGCCGGTCAGCATCCGCAAGGCGGACGACCCGATCGGCGGCAACCGCATCACGCTGATGAGGTTCAAGGTTCCCGTGGGCATCGCCGACTCGAGCGATCGGATGGCGGAGACTCACCGTCGCTGCGAATCCGTGAAGAGGGACCGGTCGCTGCCCTTCACGAACGCGATTGCCGGCACGTTGAACCTGTTGCCGCGTTCCTATATCGGCGGGATGCTCAAGCACATCGACTTCCTGGCGAGCAACGTGCCCGGAATCCGAATGCCGTTCTACCTCACCGGCGCGAAAGTCGACAGCTTCTACGGCTTCGGTCCCACGATTGGCGCCGCGTTGAAT
>JADGPN010000181.1 GCA_017882465.1 Solirubrobacteraceae bacterium | reverse complement strand
CGGGGCGCGCCATCCCCACGCTGGCGTCTTCAGCGGTCCGTTCGGGCCAGAGTGGGCTCTTCGTGCGCTGACGGCCACTCTCACCGCCTGAGCAACCACTCTCAGGAAGCCGCGCAGACTGCTCTCGCCGAAGCGCGCGCCCACAGGTGTAGAGCGACGGTCGAATGACAGCCGTGCGGACGTGGTCACCCTCCCCCACGCTGTGGCTCCGGTCCGGATCTTCCCGTGGCTGACAGCACCGCGCGACCGCTGACATCTCGCCGCGCAGACCGCTGTCATCGAAGCGCGCACCCACAACCGGCTGCGTGTAGAACGACGGTCGAATGACAGTGGCGGCGCTGCATGCCGTCTGGAGGCACCCGCCTGGAGGGCACCCGCCTGGACGCCTGGAGGCCAAGACGATCAACAACCTGGTCGGGTCTGCACGTCGTCCATGCCGGGGAGACGATCGGTCAGCTGAGCATGACGATCAAGATGGCCTGAGTCGTGGGGCCTTGCGGTGCGTCCCGTGAGCGAGGCGGGGCGCACCGCGGAGATTCGCGTCGGACTGTCCCAGCATCACCGCGTGTACTCGGGTTGCTATAGCGTGCGGCTGTACCAGACGCTCAACCCACGGGGGGCCTGAATGCGCGTTGACGCCGGCGGCGTCGGGATCGAATATGAGGTGACGGGCGAGGGTCGCCCGGTGGTGCTGCTCCACGGCTTCCCGGACTCCGGGCGACTGTGGCGCCACCAGGTGCCGGCGCTGGCCGAGGCCGGGTTCAGAGTGATCGTCCCCGACCTGCGGGGATACGGCCGCTCGGACAAGCCGCGCGAGGTCGACGCGTATGCGATGCAGGCGCTGGTGGGCGACGTGGTGGCGGTGTTGCACGATGCCGGCGCGCCAAAGGCTCACGTCGTCGGCCATGACTGGGGCGCGGCGCTCGCATGGGCGTTCGCCGCGTTCGTGCCCGATCACGTCGACCATCTGGTGGCTCTGTCGGTCGGGCATCCGGCGACTTTCCGCAAGGGCGGCTTCGAGCAGTACCAGAAGTCCTGGTACATGCTGCTGTTCCAGTTCAAGGGAATCGCCGAGCGATGGCTGTCGAACGACGACTGGGCGCACTTCCGGGCGTGGGCCGGCCACCTCGACGCCGACGTGGTGATCGCCGAACTGGAGGCAAACGACTCGCTCACCCCGGCGCTGAACTATTACCGCGCGAACATTCCGCCGGAGTCGTGGCTCAGCGCCGGGCGGCAACTACCGCCGATCCAATCGCCGACGATGGGGGTGTGGAGCTCGGGCGACATAGCCCTGACCGAGCGGCAGATGACCAACTCGGCCGAGAACTTCACAGCCCCCTGGCGCTACGAGCGGCTCGACGGGCCCGGCCACTGGATGCAGCTCGAGGCGCCCGACGAGGTCAGCCGACTGCTGATCGATTTCCTCCCGACTGAGGAGTGAGAGACGGTGTCGAAGATCGTTGTGATGGGCGCAGGCGTGTGCGGGCTCGCGGCCGGGTTGCTGCTGTGCCGCGGCGGCCACGAGGTGACGGTGCTGGAGCGCGACCCCGACCCGGTACCGAGCTCGCCCGAAGAGGCGTGGGAGCGCTGGTCGCGCGACGGCGTCAGCCAGTTCCGCCTTGCCCACTACCTGACCCCTAGGGGCCGGATCGTGCTCGAGGAGGCGCTCCCGGATGTCCTGGCCGGCCTCGAGGCGGCGGGTGGGATCGCGTTCGACCCGCTGCCGTTGATGCCCCCGTCGATCACGGACCGGACGCCGCGGGACGGCGATGACCGGTTCCGCACGGTCACCGCGCGCCGCCCGGTGTTCGAACAGGTGCTCGGCCGGGCCGTGGATGCCGAGCCGGGCCTCGAGATCCGGCGCGGCGTGTCCGTCGCCGAGCTCGTCCTCCGCGCCGGCAACGGGACGCCGCACGTGACCGGCGTGCGTACCGAATCGGGCGAGCAGCTCGACGCCGACCTCATTGTTGACGCGATGGGCAGGCGTTCGCAGCTTCCGCGCTGGCTCGAGGCCGCCGGAGCCAAGCCCGTCCACGAGGAGGCCGAGGACTCGGGGTTCATCTACTACTCGCGGTTCTTCCGGGCCGCGAGCGCAGGAATGCCCGAGTACCGCGCCCCGTTGTTGATGCCGATCGGGACGTTCTCGCTGCTCACACTGCCATCCGACAACGACACCTGGTCGGTGACGGTCTACACCTCCGCGGGCGACAGGCCGCTGAAGCGGCTGCGCGACCCCGGGCCATGGACGGCGCTTGTGAGGGCCTGTCCGCTTCACGCGCAGTGGCTCGAGGGCGAGCCGATCAGCGAGGTGATCGCGATGGGCGGGATCCTCGACCGGTACCGGCGGCTGACCGTTGACGGTAAGCCGGTCGCGACCGGGGTGGTGCTGCTCGGCGATTCGTGGACATGCACGAACCCCTCGCTCGGGCGGGGCATGACGCTCGGCCTGCTCCACGCCCAGCGACTGGCCGAGGTGGTCCGCGCGCACCCGGACGATCCGGACGACTTCGCCGAGGCGTGGGATGCGGTCACCGAGGCAGAGCTGACCCCGTGGTATCGCGAGACCGTCGAGGAGGACCGAGCCCGGATCCACCAGATCGAGGCGCTCCGCCACGGCCTCGAGGCGGCCCCCGAGCCGGGCTCGATGCCCTGGCTGCAGGGCGCACTGCTGGCGGCGGTGCCGCAGGACCCCGACGCGTTCCGGGCGTTCCTCGCGAACCGCTGCTGCCTGTCGCTCAACCGGGAGGTCTTCGAGGACACGAGCTTCATGCAGCGCATCTTCGAGCTCGCCCGGGGCAGCGAGCGGCCGCCGCTGGCCGGGCCCGACCGCGATCAGCTGCTGGCGCTGCTCGACGCCGCGCCGGCAAGCGCCTGATCGGCGTACGCGCGGGCGCACCGGACGAACTCGCGCAGCAGCGGATGCACCGGCTTGCCGGCGATCGCGCCGATCTGCGGCTGGAACAGAAGCGAGCGCGCCGGTCTGCGGCTGGAACACACCGTGTAGGGCGACGGTCGAATGACAGTCCCACGTCAGGTCCCGCCCGGCGCCCACCGGCTGCCCTCCTCAGCATCGACGCATCCTCCCCTGAATCCACCGTCCGCTGCTCGTCTCGCTCGCCCGAGCCGATCCAGGCGCCCCGTCCCAGCGGCTGTCACGCCGTGACCAAACGCTGCCATCCGGCTGACCAGACCGCTGTCACCGAAGTGTCCAGCTGTAGAGCGACGGTCGAATGACAGCGGCCGGCAGAGGTGCTCGGGAGCCCTGCGCGAAAGGCGCTCATAGGAGGAGATCGCCCTGCCGTGGTCGGCTGACGGCACGTAGCGCTTCAACGCTCGGGTCGGTGACATCCAGATGAGCCGTTCCACGGCCATCGACTGAGCATCCACTGTCAAACGCCCGAGCGTCGGCAGCACCCACACGTTGCGCGCTGTAGCTATGGAACGTCGGTCGAATGAAGCGCCCGCGGACGGCTCGTTGCGGCGCGTCCGGAAGGGTGCTGAACGCCGCGCCAGCGATCACTATCGCTTCGACGCGGAGCAGAAGAGACGCGCTCGCCTGAGCTGGCTGCCGAGCTTGCTCAAGACCGGCAGCCACCGCCGACACTTCCGCATTCTCCGGGCGAAGGAGCAGTCGATCTCGGGTCCGAACGGTCGCACGCTGCTTGTCCAGACCATCACAGCGTCGGCGTCGGTCGGCGCTCGCGCAGTAACGGGCTGAGCTCGCTCCTATGTCTGCGCTTTCCTGTGGAACGCTGGTCGGGATCGACACAAGGCGCGACAAAGCAGGATCTGCCCGACGTCCGTGCGGGTCTTGCCGGTCATGGTGTCGTTCTGGGACAGCGAGATCGTGGTGCTCGCGGGCTCGCTGCGACGCCGACGGAACGTCATCACGGCCGCGAGGAGATCACCCCATGGGGATGATGCTCGGGCGCCCGTGGTCGGCGATCGTGGGTCGATATGCCCGGAGAGAACGAGGTCAGATCATGACCAAGCCGTTTCAGGGAGTCATCAACGTGGACATCCGCGACTCGGTTCCCGACTGGGCGCCGTTCGAGCCTCTGAGGGCTCTGGACGGGGCGCCAAACGTGCTCTACATCGTTCTGGACGACGTGGGCTTCTCGGCGATCGGCTGCTATGGCGGGCCCGTTGAGACGCCGAACATCGACCGGATCGCCGCCAACGGGGTCCGTTATACGCAGTGGCACACCACGGCGTTGTGCTCGCCGACGCGTTCGTGTCTGCTGACGGGTCGTAACCACACGCGCAACAGCATGGCGTGCATCACGGAGGCTGCAATCGGGTTCCCGAATGCGAGCGGGACGATCCCCCCAGAGAACGGGATGTTGCCCGAGATCCTCGGCGAGCTCGGCTGGAACACGTACATGACTGGGAAGTGGCATTTGTGCCCCACCGACGAGATGCACCTCGCCTCGACCCGGCGCAACTGGCCCACGGGGCGCGGATTCGAGCGGTTCTACGGCTTCCTCGGCGCAGAGACCAACCAGTGGCATCCGGACCTGATCTATGACAACCACCCGGTCGACCAACCCAAGCAGCCCGAGGACGGATACCACCTGACAGAGGACCTGACCGACAAGGCGCTCGAGTTCATCATGGACGCGAAAGCCGTCGCGCCGGACAAGCCGTTCTGCCTGTATTACGCGCCGGGAGCGTGCCATGCGCCGCATCACGTCCCGAAGGCGTGGATCGAGAAGTACAAGGGTCGCTTCGACATGGGCTATGAGGCGATGCGCGAGCAGACGCTCGAGCGTCAGAAGAAGCTCGGCATCGTCCCCGAGGACACCGGGCTGCCGCCGGTCAACCCAATCGGCACCCCGGAGAATCGCAAGGGACCGAAGGGCCAGCCGTTTCCGGCCCTGGACTTCACGCGGCCGTGGGCGTCGCTGTCCGAGGACGAGCGCATGCTGTTCTGCCGCATGGCCGAGGTATACGCCGGCTTCTTGGCGCACGCCGACGATCAGATCGGCCGCCTGCTCACGTACCTCGAGGACACCGAGCAGCTCGAGAACACGATGATCGTGCTGGTCTCCGATAACGGCGCCAGTGGCGAGGGCGGGCCGAACGGGTCGCTCAACGAGAACAAGTTCTTCAACGGCGTCCCCGACGACATCGAGACGAACCTGGCGATGATCGACGAGCTCGGAAGTCCGCAGACCTACAACCACTACCCCAACGGGTGGGCGATGGCGTTCAACACGCCGTTCAAGATGTGGAAGCGCTACGAGTTCAACGGCGGCAGCTGTGACCCGTGCATCATCTCGTGGCCGAAGGGGATGAAGGCCAAGGGCGAGATCCGCCACCAGTACCACCACGCGATCGACATCACGCCGACGATCCTCGACTGCCTCGGCGTCGAGCCGCCGGAGACGATCAAGGGGCATGTGCAGAGCAGCTTCGACGGGATCAGCATGCGCTACAGCTTCGACCAGGCGTCCATCCCGACCGCGCGCTCGACTCAGTTCTACTCGATGCTCGGGTCAAGAGCGATCTGGCACGAGGGCTGGAAGGCCGTCAGCACGCATCCGACCGTCGCCGGGTGGAGCGACTTCAACGACGACACGTGGGAGCTCTACAACATCGACAAGGACCGATCGGAGCTGCACAACCTCGCGGATGAGCATCCCGACAAGCTGCGCGAGCTGATCAACCTGTGGTTCTCTGAAGCGGGGCGCAACGGGGCGTTCCCGCTCGATGACCGCTCGCCGATCGAAATCCTCAACACGCCGCGGCCGCAGATCACCAGCCCGCGCAGCCGCTACCGCTACTTCCCCGGCGTCGCCGAGGTCCCCGAGGCACTGGCGGTGAACGTTCGCAATCGCAACTACATCATCGGCGTGTGGATCGACATCCCGGCGCCCGGCGCGGCGGCCGGCGTGCTGTTCGCGCACGGCTCGCACTTCGGCGGGCACACGCTATACGTCAATGACAACCGGCTCCACTACGTCAACAACTTCGTCGGCATGCTCGAACAGAAGATCGTCGCGACGGAGGCTCTGCCAGTCGGCGAGAACCTGATCGTGTCGGCCGAGTTCATCAAGGACAGCGATGACGCGCCAGGCGTCGTCTGCTCCGGCGTCCTGTCGCTCTACCACGGCGAGGAGAAGGTCGGCGAGGGACGGATCAAGACCCAGCCATCGGCATTCGGCCTGACCGGGTCCGGGCTAACCGTCGGACGCAGCCTCCACAGAATCAGCTCCGACTACCCAGGCGAGCGAACCTGGACCTTCACCGGCGGGGACATCCACTTCGCCGCCGTCGACGTCAGCGGCGAGCCGTACGTCGATCTCGAGCGCGAGGCCGCCGCGATGATCGCCCGCGAATAGCCACCACCTCGGCAGCAGGACTGCACTCCCGCTCCCACCGGAAGCAGGACTCGCGGAGTCACGAGGTGACCGTCTCGGACCGTGCCAGAGGTTGGTGCGTTGGGTTTCACCCGGTTGGGGGGATGCTGAGCGGCTCGCATCGGCATAACGTCCGAGCTCGATCCCGGGTCCGAAAGAGAGCTTGATGAGCGTTCAAACTGAATTGCTGACCAGCTGGAATCCTGGCGCAGCGAGGCGGGCCGTCGTGGAGTTTGTCGAGCGGACGCTGTCAGACGATGTTCCTGTCGAGGAGCGCATAGCGGTGTTCGATAACGACGGCACGTTGTGGTGCGAGAAGCCGATGCCGATTCAGGCTGACTTCATTCTCCGTCGGCTGTTCGAGATGGCGCAGGCCGATCCCGACCTTCGTGAGCACCAGCCGTGGAAGGCGGCATATGAGCGCGACTATGGTTGGCTGGGTAAGGTCCTCGCCGAGCACTACGCGGGCGATGAGACGAACGTGCGGACGCTGTTGGCGGGCGTTCTCGCTGCGTTCGAGGGGATCACAGTACAAGATTTCGAGGCGAAGTCAGATGCCTTTCTCCGCACGACGCAGCATCCGACTCTTGGTCGCGTCTACATCGAGTGCGCGTATCTCCCGATGGTGGAGTTGCTCGGCTACTTGGAGGCGAACGGGTTCTCGAACTACATCGCCTCGGGCGGCGGTCGCGACTTCATGCGGCCGATCAGCCAGGAGATGTACGGCATCCCACGTGATCGGGTAATCGGAAGCGCGACGACGTTCCAGTACACGAGTGACGATCGTGGCGGCACGATCACGCACAAGGCCGAGGCCGATTATCTAGACGATGGCCCTCAGAAGCCGATCCGGATCTGGAGCCGCACGGGCCGCCGGCCGCTGCTCGCTGCAGGCAACTCGAACGGCGACATCCCGATGCTCGAATTCACCCACCATCAGGACAGGCCTGTCCTTCGCCTCCTGGTCCTCCACGACGACGCCCAGCGCGAATTCGATTACACCAGCGGGGCCGAGCAGGCGCTCGAGCAGGCCTACAAGCGCGGCTGGACGGTCGTCAGCATCAAGAGCGACTGGGTCAGCGTCTTCTGAAACGCGCCTGCTTCAAAGCTGCAGCTTCGCCGGGCAATCGGAGAACAGCCGGCCGTCGTTCTCGCTCATGAGGAATCTCGATACTGACGGCGCCGACCGCGCCGAAACTGCTGCTCAGCCTGTGACTGCGCGAGCGCCGACCGACGCCGACGTCTGTGCTGGCTGGACGAGCAGCAGCAGCTCGACGTCACGTACGACGGACTGCTGCTCGTTGGCGTAGCGGAAGCCGCGATCCACGGTTGGATCGCTCTCTCGACGTGGCTGGTTTGGAACGGAAGTACGACCGCCCGGCCAGGCGGTCGCCACTCTCGCTCGCACATGCCGGAGCGGAAGCAGGCGGCACGCCCTGCCTCGCGGTCGCGGCCCGGTGCTCGAGGAGGGAGGCCGTGCGCGGGTTGTCGAGAAACGGTCCTCGGGAACACCGGCCAGATCCTCACGCGGCTCGGGCACCGCAGCTACATGCTCGAGCTGCGACCAGGGCTCCTCCACTGCCGGGAGATCGCCCGCTGCCTGCGGCACACCCGTCCGCCGACCGGCTGATCGCTGCCCGGCTGCTCGAAGACGACCAAGGCTTCCTACGACCAACACCCAGGGCCGAAGCGACCTTCCGGGCAGCCCCCGATCCCCGACATCTCCGCTGGACCACGTAGCGCCCGACGTCCCGGCAGACCAGGCGCGCTCTCGCCAGGCTGACGGATTGCTCTCGTGCGGCTGACCAAACCGCTCCTACGAAGGTGACCGGCCACAGCACCCACATGGTCGGGTAGGCAGGAGGCGCCGCGTGCCGCACGGCAAAGCCGACTGGCACCGGTTTCCTCCCGCCCCCCTATCAACCGGACGTTGGGTTTTCCCCAG
>JADGPN010000180.1 GCA_017882465.1 Solirubrobacteraceae bacterium | reverse complement strand
GAGTGCAACTGCGCGAGGTGCTCGATCTCGTCAGCCGGGTCCGCCGCAGGCGGCACATACGCTGCCTGCTCCTGGTCCACAGGCGCCTGCTCCTCGGCGGGCGCCTCATCGTAAGCCTGCTCTTCCTCCGCGGCCTTCTTTCTCTCGTGGTGAACCATCGCCCCTCCGGCCACCGCTCCAGCCACGAGCGCCCGTCGCCTTACCCGTCGCCTAAATCCCATAAAGACCCCGTTCCTTTCGTTGGCGGTGACATACGACTCGAAGGATGGCTGACCGAGGTCGCGGTTTGGGTGCTCCGGGCCGACAATCACCCGGGTGATTCGCTGAGTTCGAGCTAGGACACCACCCAAGCAACCTACAATCCCGGCGTGCGGACGCCGATCAGAAATCCGCCGGATCCGATGTACGCGGAGTTCGAGGTACATCGCACGATGATCCGCGACCGCGTCCGCACCGAGGCCTTCCGGCGCGCGATCAACTCGGTGGTGCGCCCTGGCGACATCGTTCTCGACGTCGGAGCAGGAAGCGGCATCCTGAGCGTGTTCGCGGCGCGCGCCGGCGCTGCCCGTGTGTACGCGGTGGAGCGGACGTCGATCGCCGTCCTGGCGGAGCAGCTGGCCGCCGCGAACGAGGTCGCGGAGATCGTCAAGGTGATCCACGGCGACATCACGGACATCGAGCTGCCCGAACAGGTCGACGTGATCGTCTCGGAGTGGCTCGGAGGGTTCGGGATCGACGAGGGGATGCTCGCTCCGGTCATCGCCGCCCGCGACCGCTGGCTCAAGCCGGGCGGGGCCATGATCCCCCACTCAGTCACGGCGTGGACCGCACTGGTACACGACCGCTATCTCGCCGACACGATCGAATTCCTCCGGGAGCACCCGTTCGGCCTCAGGCTTGAGGTCCTGGTCGAGAAGACCGTCAACGAGATCATCTATTCCGGCACCTTCCGGCACCTTGCGGAGGGTGACCGGCGCTCCGAGCCGCGTCAATTGTGGACGACGGACGCGGACCGGATCCCGGTCGAGCAGGCACAGGCGCCTCACGAAGCAGAGATCCTGTTGCCAGTCCACGACCACGGAACGGCCAACGCGCTCGCACTTTGGTTCAGCGCCGAGCTCGCGCCCGGCATCTCGCTCTCCGTGGGACCCGGCGATCCACCGACGCACTGGGGGATGACGACGGCGCCGCTGCGCTCGCCTGTCGAGCTCAAACCCGGCATGGCCGTCCGCGCCAGAGTCAGGACCGCCCCGGCGCGACCGATCGGGACATGGACAAGCTGGGCCATCGCGATGCCAGGCGCCGACTGGGAGGAGCACGACGAGCAGTCAGTCTGGGACGAGATCGACGAATGAGCGATCTCAGCAGCCCTAAGCTAAGTGGCTCGATCAAACCTCCGACCGAGAGGAGGCGCGGCTCGACCGCGTCCAGGCGGGCGCAGGCGTCATTCCCGGCCCCCTGTGGCTGATCCTGTTCGTAACCGGGATCCTCGTGGCGCTCTACGCGTTCCTGTTCGCCGACCCGGCCGAGCACTTCCTGCCCCAGGGCGTGATCGCCGGCACGATCGCTGCGATGCTCGCGATCAGCGTGCTCGTGATTAGGTTTCTCGACAACCCGTACACCCCGGGTCTCGGCACGCTGAAGCCGACCGAGATGCAGCGGGTGCTGGGGTAGATCGACAGCGCCTCGCAGGCTCTCGGCGTTACTGTGACGCTCCCCTGCGATGCCGACGGGCGCCCACTCTGAGCCTGGGCTCGCGCCACGCAGAGTGGTGCTGGCGTGCGATCGCGACAAAAGAGCAACCCGGCGGCCGCTGGCTGAGGTACGCCTGCGCTTTCCTCGACGCCGTGCCCGATGAGGATCGCGCCCGCGACGCGACCGCATCGCTCGCCGCCCGCATCGATCCGTCGGCAGTCGCGCCCCCAGGCGGCGCCGAATGGGAGGCGCTCCGCCCGCTTGACCTGTCGCCACGTCCGGACAGCCGATCCCGCGTCCTGGTCGGGTCCCGCTGCGGACGACCGGCAGAAGCTGGTGCATCGCGGCCGTTGGCTGCTCCAGTCCGCGATTGCAGAAGTAGCGCGTCAAGCGAAGAGCAGGGCTCTCGACGCCGTGGGACGCAGCCCTGAGATTCGCCAATAGCAGGGCCCGCGACCGGGCGTGCCGCATCGCGGCGGTGCGTAGGCAGCGCCCACCGTGGCAGTGGCGAGTCTGCCGTCTCGGACGACAGCCACGGACGCGCTCGGAATCCGGCGCCAACGCAGGTCAGCAACGGCTGCACGGTCCTGATCCCTCGACGTAAGCAGACAGTGGGGTGACACCCACGGTGCGGGGGTGGCCGCGGGTTCTGGTTCGCTGCCGCGGGCGAGCCGGTAAGGTCGGAGCCATGAAGCGGGACTCCCGGGTGGTGTACTCGAGCACCGACGGCGACCTGCGCAAGGCGCGTGATCCCAAGCTCAAGCGGCGCCAGGCCGACGGCGATCGCGTGAAGGTCCGGCGCGAGGTCGCGGGTCGCCGCGGCACGGCCGTGACCACTGTCTCGGGTGTGCCGCTCGACGATGCGGGGCTGAAGGAACTCGCTGGCAAGCTCAAGAAGCGCTGCGGTGTCGGTGGCTCGGTTAAGGGTGGCGTGATCGAGATGCAGGGCGACCACCGCGAAATCGGCGTCGAGATCCTGAAGGTCCCGGGGTACACGCCCGTGCTCGCTGGAGGCTGATGCGCGTCGATAAGTGGCTGTGGACTGCGCGGCTGTTCAAGACGCGAGCGCTGGCGGCGGGCGCCGTCAGGGGCGGGCGCGTGCATGTCGATGGCGTCGCTGTGAAGCCGAGCCGGGAGGTCGGGTCCGGCGACGAGCTCGAGATCACCATCGGCCCGGTGCGGCGGACAGTGATCGTGCGCGGTGCGGCCGAGCGGCGCGTGTCGCCCGCCGAGGCGGCGAAGCTCTACGAGGAGACCGAGGAGAGCGTCGCGGAGCGCGAGCGTCAGGCCGAGGTGCGTCGTCTCGCCGGCCCAGTCGACCTCGGCGGGCGCCCAACCAAGCGCGACCGACGCCGGTACGACGCCGGCCGCCGCTAGAGATCGACGTCCGGCCCGCGATCAGCGGCACAGGACCGTAAGCCTCGGAGCGGCTTCGGGTAGGTGCTCGTCAGTTAAGTTAGTGACCGGAAGCGCACCGGAACGGGAGCAGCCCGTTCCGCAGGATCCCTATGTGGCGCCGCCATCGGGATCGTCAGCTCAAGGACCTGAACCATGTTGCGGCGGCGGAGCGCCCGGCGCTGAGTGGCATGGAACCACCGGGGAGCCACGGTTCTCTGGCTCTGGCCACCGAGCAGTTCATCGCGCGCGTCGCCGTGCCTGGTTGAGATCGATCGGGCTGGAGGCGACCCACGGCCGCTCCCAACCTCCAAGGCGGAGCAGCGCGGCGAGGATCTCACCGGTGTATCCCCACACGACTGCGCCATCGAGAACAAATGCTGGGCCATGCCAGCCGAAGCTTGTGCTGAGCATGATGCGGTTGTCGGGGTCGGCGAGTGCGCTGAACGGGACGCGCATGACACGGGTGGTCTCGCCCGGGTGGACCGCGCGGACCGGCGATGGCGTGCGCCAGTGGGCGAGGACGCCTGTCACGTCGAATCGCGACGGTGGGATGTGCAGGCGCGGCAGCAGGATCAGCGGCTGGACGCCCGCCGGGTCCAGTCCGGTCTCCTCCGCCGCCTCGCGTATGGCGGTTGCCGGCGGCCCTGTGTCGCCGTTCTCGCGCGCGCCGCCGGGAAACGCGACCTCGCCCGCGTGGTCGCGAAGGGTGGGCGCCCGCTGCTGCAGTAGGACGTCCGGCCCGCCGTCACGGTCGGTCGCGATCAGGATCAGGACCGCTGCCTGCCGCTCGGCAGCCGTGTCACCTACGGGATCGTTGCGGCTCAGCTCATCCGGGCGAGCTGCGGCAACAGCGTGGACAAGGCCGGTGAGCCGTGCTGGCACGACGGCTGACCGGAGATTCGTCACCGCCAGCCAGCGTGCGCGATCATCGATCAGCGAGCGGTCCACATTCAGAAGTCTTACGGACTTCTTCGTGGCGAAGCACTCACCGGCCACCGCTGGCTCTGACGACTCAGTCGTCGCCAATCCGATCGCCCGCCGCGGGCCGGCGCGCGGCCGAAAGCGATCGTGCGCACCGCGGCAGCCGGACGCTCGAGATTGGGCGAAGTCGGAAGCGAGCCTCAGTCCGCGAGCCGCTGGATCCGGCGATCGCATTGTCGCCATAGGAGTCGCCCGGCAGGACACCGTTGAGATCGCGAAAGCGGTGGTGCGCGAGGAGCTGGTGTTGCAAGCGGTCGCTGACTGGCGCGAAGCTAGACTTGCGGACTGGCCAGTGCGTTCGCGTTGGTCGGGCGTGATCAAAGGAGGAAGAGCGATGGCCGTGACCGTCGAGGTGAAGGACCTCGTCGAGGTCCACCGATACACGCGAGGATTGATTGGCCCCAGCACCGAGCCCGAGCAGCTCGTCAAGGCGGGTGGCCGCATCAGGACGGTCTCACCGCCGGGCTGTTGGGGGCCGATGATCACACCGCATTTCGTCGGAGGGCACGAGGTGTCTTGGCCTGTAGCCGTGGACGGAGCTGAGGTTGGTGACGCGATTGCGATCACGATCGAGCGTGTGGATGTGCGGTCGCTTGCGACGAGCTCCGGCACGATGATCACCAAGGAAGCCGCCTTCGGAAGCGACCCATTCGTGGACAAGAAATGCCCCGGATGCGCTACTCCCTGGCCTCAGACCCGCGTGGAGGGCACTGGTGAAGGCGCGATTCGCTGCGTCAAGTGCGGCGCCGAGTGCAGCCCGTTCGGGTTCGAGGAGGGCTACACGATCGTCTTCGACGACGATCGAGTTGTTGGGGTTACCGTGGATGCCGCGGTGGCGCACGACTTTGCTCTGCGCGCACGCGAGGTTGCCGCGCTGCCGGAGGCAAGCGAGCAGCATCCGATTCTGATCTACGAACCGCACACGATCCCGGGCACGCTTGCGCGGCTACGCTCGTTCATCGGAAACGTCGGCACGATCCCCTCCAGGGATATGCCTGACTCCCACAACGCTGGCGACTTCGGGTCGTTTCTCATCGGTGCCGGCCACAAGTACGCGATGACCGAGCAGGAGCTAGCTGAACATCGCACCGATGGGCACCTCGACTGCGACGCGGTCCGTCAGGGCGCGGTGTTGATCGTGCCCGTGAAGGTCGGCGGAGGCGGAATCTACATCGGCGACTCGCACGCCAACCAAGGCGACGGTGAGCTTTCGCTGCACACCACTGACGTAACCGCCGACGTAGAGCTCAAGGTCGATTTGCTCAAGGGCGTTGAGCTCGCCGGACCGGTCCTGCTGCCGGTGGCCGACGATCTGCCCTGGATCGCCCGGCCGTTCACGGCCGAGGAACGCGAGCGTGGCCGAAAGCTGGCCGAACGCTACGACATCAGGCCCAGCGGGCCGGTCGGTCCAGTTCAGTTCATCGGGACCGGGCCGACGATCAATGAGGCAACCGACAACGCGATCGAGCGAGCCGCCCGGCTGCTCGGCATCGGCCAGGCGCAGGTGCGAAATCGCTGCACAATCAGCGGTAGCGTGGAAATCGCGAGACTGCCGGGCGCCATCCAGCTCACGATGCTCGTGCCGATGGACGCGCTCGACCGGATCGGCCTCGGGACGCTCGTGCGCGAGCAGTACTCGCTGGCAGAGTGAACATCGAGCTGAGGGGGACGATCAGGGCCGCGCTCGCAACCTCCACCTTGGAGGTCCCGGTGCCGGCCGCCGGCCTCCCCCTCAGCCAACTCCTGGAATTGATCGCGGACAAGCACCCGAGGGCGCGCAGGTACCTTCAGCAAGACCCGGGCGCTGCCTTTCTGCGCGCCGTCCACAACGGCACCTCGGTGAGCGCTCGTGACGATCCACCCATCCTCCCCCAAGACAGCCTCCTACTCATACATGCGATGTCGGGCGGAAGTGCTTGAGCGCCGCCGAGCGAGGCGCCCGGCACGTCGCCACCAAGTTCCCCGCACCGCCGGCGATCCTCTCAGTTGGAAGGTGCAGCGGACACATCGCAGGCCGCCCGCCCCGTGGTCGCCGACGCGCCTCGGATGAGCGCGACGCTCGTGCCACGCCTGCCTTCCTGGTCGCGCGGGTACTTGCCGCTGGTGCCGACGTGGCTGTGTATGCCCGATACCGGTCGCGCCCCGAGAGCCTTGCGGCGATTGCCGGACTGCTCCCTTCGTGGCCAGCAGTCGTTCTGGACGCCGGCGCGCACAACTCGCCCCACGTCGCCAACGCGATTGCGCGCTCGGCTAAAGGCTATCGCCTCGTCGCGACGGCAGTCGCCCGCTCCGCCCCGTCGAGAACAAGAATGCGATCGTGCGCGCGCCGCCGCCGCCGCCGCCGTCCGGCCGGCGACGGCTGCCCCGTTGCATGGAAAGGGGTAGCGGGCTTACCTGCCAGAAGGAGTTCTCGGGGTCGCCGCGCTCCATCCGCTCGATGCTTCGACTTGGAGTAAGGCGGCGCGCTTCACACTGAGAACTCGGGTCAAGCTGCGCGGGGGTCGACCCGGCGATCTGGATGGACGAAACGGCAGTGGGTCTCCTGGACCGCCCCCGGTTCGGACGCGGTCCAATCACCAACGAGCGCGCCAACCCAGGGTCTAGCCGTGCCACCGGTCAAAGAGGCGGGCCCGGTCTCGTCGCGAAAGCAGCCGTGCGGTACCCGCGAGTTGACTCGTCTGACCCGTCTCGTAGATGATCGCGCCGTGAGTTTTGAGGTGGAGTTCCGAAATGTTGTCGGCGAGACCGCGGCCATCGGCAGCGCTGGCCAGTATACGTTGGTCGTCGACCGTCCGGCCGACGGTGGCGGCCTGGGACTTGGCTTCAACGGTGGCCAGCTTCTGTACCTCGCCATCGGTGGGTGCGTGTCCAACGATCTGTTCAGGGAGGCGAGCGCCCGCGGCATCAATCTGACGACGGTTCGAGTGCTTGTCCGCGCCAATTTCACCGGAGAGCCAGCGGTTTCCGAGGACGTCTCCTATGAAGTGGAGCTAGGGGGGGACGCGCCGCGCGAGCAGTTGCAAGAGCTGGTTTCGCATGTGGACGCAATTGCCGAGATTCCGAACTCAGTGCGTCGAGGCACGCCAGTGAAGACTCAGCAGCGTACGGATCGTTCCCTGAATGACCGGACTACTCATCGCCACGCGGCTGGGCGCCTGCTCGAGCTGCTCCGGCTCGTCCCGAGCAGCGGTCTCGCCTGGCCGCAGTGAGGAATCGTGATGTCGACATCGGACCCTGATAAACCCTTCGCCTGCTGACATCAGTGGCGTCGCCACGGTCCGGCCAGCCATTCTTCGGAGCGAGCGCCGGCCGAGAATGCTTCTCGGCCGGGCTCGCTCGATTGGCCGTTCAGCCTTTGATTTCGTTGTGAACCCGGGCCACCATCGGCTCGTTCAACTCAATGCCAGCCGCGGTCAGGATCGGGAGGAGGGTGGCCCCGAACGCCTCGAATGCCGCCTGCGATTCCCAGACGTCGAAGACCTGGATCTCGCCGTCTGTCTCAAGCGCCACGTGGGAGGTGCGTCCATCCGGGGCCCCCGCGCCCGCCTCTTCGAGTTGGCCGAGCGTCGTGTCGTACTTCTCCTGCGTGAACCCTTTACCAGTGATGTAGAAACCAAGTGCCATTCGATCACGAATCCTTTCGCGCGGTCTGCGCCGTGGCTTGCCCAGCAATGCGGGCGACTCTACTTCATCGACCGAGGCCGTCGCTCGACAAAGAACGGACATGGCGTCAGCCGCGCTTCTCCTTTCCATGTGTAGCGACACTCTGGACCGCCGCCCCGGGACGTCAGCACCGACCCGCCGCGGCTCCGCGTTGCCTATGCACACGCACGGTCTCCGGGCCCTCGACGCCAGCCCTGCTATCGGCGACCTCCGCGTCCGGAGATCCCGACGCCGGGGGCCGGTCGAGGCGGCCCGTCGCGGACCGTTGCTCCTGGCTGCTCGTGGTCAGTCGCGCTTGGGAACGTTCCACGAACGCCCCGCCGCTCGCGGTGCGGCGCGAAGGCAGTGTCCGGACGGTCTGCGCCTGCCCATCGCTATCCGCGCGCTCGTCAGCGCCGGCCCGAACGGCACGATTGCGTTGGGCGGAGCGTTCGTCGGGCGCCAGCGGCCGGGGCGATCTCCGCGTCGCCGAAGCGATGGCCAGCGTCGCCGTCGAGCTGACGATCGTCTTCGTGAGGACGAATGTCTACCGTGGGATGCCGCGCCCGATGAGTAGTCCGGTTGGGGGTCGAACGCGGTGA
>JADGPN010000179.1 GCA_017882465.1 Solirubrobacteraceae bacterium | reverse complement strand
TTGCGCGGGTTCCGGGACGCTCGGCACGCACTCAGTTAGGGTGGCGGTCAAGGATCAGCCTCGGCCTCGCCGACGCGAAGCGAACATCGGCCGGAATCCCGGCCTTATCCCAAGGAGGCGCAAGTTGGTCGCGCAGAACAGGATCTCGGCGGTCGTCAGCTCGACCGACCTGGAACGCAGCCGCGAGTTCTACGAGCAAAAGGTCGGGCTGACCCTGTCTCCCGAGACGATCCCGAACCATCTGCTGTTCGAGGGTGGGGACGGCACGACGCTTCTGGTCTACGGGCGCCCGTCGCCGAATCTGGCCGACCACACCCAGGTCCGCTTCTGGTGCGCCGACGTGGCCGCCGACGTGAGCGAGCTCGTCGGGCGCGGAGTGGAGTTCGACCTGGTCGAATTCGGCGATTTCGAGATGGTCGACCATGTGCTCACTACGCCGGTCGGCAGTTCAGCGTGGTTCAAAGACCCGGATGGCAACACCATCCAGCTCGTCCAGCCTGCCTAGCGCCTAGCTTCGCCGCTGCGCTCCCGACGACAGGGAAGCGGCGCTCGCCGGCCACAGGAGTATCGCCGCGCGCCAAGGCTCGAGACCCGCATACGGTTCCGCGCGGTACTCAGCCCTGATCGTCTCGAGCACCTGCAACGCGCGGCAAGCGCGAACGCCGATGGCGCCGCGGCGCCGAACGCGTGGCGGCGGCCGCTGAGGCGCCCTATCCGCGCAAACCAGGGAAGAAGGCTGCGCGCCCTGGTATGCCTGCAAAGCGAGGCGCGCAGAGGCCAATCGGATGTTGGTTGACGCAGCCCTACTCTCGCGGGAGCGCGGTCCGCGCGCTGATGCCACTGCAGCCGTCGACGGAGGTCGACGACGATAAGTGCGAGATGGCGACCTGCAGGGCGCTGGCGGTCTGGCAATTAGAGACCGGCATTGGCGGTTTCGCGGGCGCGCCGCAGGTCCGCCGGTAGCAGGCATGCCCGGACGATCGTGCCCTTCGCGGACCCGCCCGCCTCGTGACCCGCGTGGGGACAACGATTACGGCCAACCAAGTGTTCGGCACGGTGCTCACCGAGGGTAGACACGGCCGTCCGCCGACTGTTATGGTCGGACGGACCGGATCAGGGGAGCGTGGTCCTCAGGTGGTTGGAAGTCCGAGCTGTGCACGAGCGCTGACACGCTCAGTGCTGCTGACCTCAGCGGCGGCCGCTAGCCATACCGGCGAAGCCCGAGCGCCGTTGGAGCCGTGGCAACTGACGATCCGGGCCTACCTAGCCCGAGGCGCCGGGTCGGTCGCGCAACGATTTCTCACAGAGGAGGGACACGATGGCGGAGTGGCATGAAACCCAGCCCGCATCGGCAAACGGGGTAGTGGACGATGACCTGGAGGTGATCGTCGTCGGTGGCGGCCAGGCGGGACTTGCGATCGGGTACTTCCTCGCTCGGCAGGGTCGCAAGTTCGCGATCCTCGAGGCGGCGGAGGAGCCTGCGGCTGCCTGGCGCGCAAGGTGGGACTCGCTTCGCCTTTTTACGCCGGTTCGTTACAGCAGCCTGCCGGGCCTGTCCTTCCCCGGCGACCCGGACGGCTACCCCGGCCGCGACGACGTGGTTGCCTACCTCAGCGAGTACGCGTCGCAGTTCGCTCTCCCCGTAGTGCTGGGCAGCCGCGTCCGCACGATCCGGCGGGCCGCGGGCCGGTACCTCGTCGAGGTCGACGGCCGGAGCTACAGAGCGGATCAGGTCGTGATCGCGACCGGACCATTCCAGGTCCCGCTCGTGCCCGCGATCTCGGACGACCTCGGTGAAGACGTCGTTCAGATCCACAGCACTCAGTACCGGGCGCCGGGGGACATTCCCGAGGGTCTGGTGCTGGTCGTCGGTGGCGGCAATACCGGCTTTCAGATCGCCGAAGAGCTCTCGGCCATCCGTGAGGCTCACCTGTCGATCGGGTCGCGGCAGACGCCGCTACCTCAGCGGATTCTCGGCCGCGACCTGTTCTGGTATCTCGAGAAGGTCGGGGCGATGCGCAAGTCGACCGACACGCGGATCGGCCGCCGACTGGCCGGCAGAGACACCCTGATTGGCTCCAATCGGCGGACGCTGCGCAAGCGCCACGGGGTCCGCCTACATCCGCGAGCGATCGAAGCCTCGGGTCGCACGATCCGCTTCAGCGACGGAAGCGAGCTGGACGCCAGCGCCGTGATCTGGGCGACCGGGTTCCGGCACGATCACTCGTGGATTGACGCGCCGATCTTCGATGACCGGCACGGAGTCGTTCACCGCCGCGGGGTGACCGACTCCCCCGGCCTCTACTTCCTCGGATTGACGTGGCAATACACCAGAGGCTCTGCGCTGATCGGCTGGGTCGGCGATGACGCCGCGTACATTGCCGATCAGATCAACACGTTCCGCACAAGCCGGTCGAAACTCGCGTCGGGCGACCCCGTCGGCACGCAATGACTCACCAGGAGATTTGAAAATGGCCGCAACTCACGATCAATTCCCGACAGACGCCACCGGACTTCCTCAGGCGCGCGCCGCCGAGGTCGTTGAGCTGGGCGACGGTGACCGGTTCGGCTTGAGGATCGCGCCGGTCGCCAACCGGATCGGCGATGCCACGGTGCGGATGCTCGCCTACAACGGCTCGATCCCAGGCCCGACGCTGAAGGTGCGAGAAGGCTCCGAGGTGGTCGTCGAGATCGAGAACGATGGTGACGTGGAGGCGACGGTCCACTGGCATGGGCTGCGGCTCGAGAACCGCTACGACGGGACCCACGAGACCCAGCGGCCGATGGGAAGAGGAGAGGCCTACACGGCGCACGTCACCTTCCCCGACCCGGGCATCTACTGGTACCACCCGCACATCCGCGAGGACTACGGACAGGAGATGGGGCTCTACGGCAACGTCATCGTCGAGCCCGCCGACCCCGAATACTGGCCTCCCGTGCACCGCGAGATTGCGCTCACGCTGGACGACATCCTGATCGAGGACGGCCAGATCGCATCGTTCAGCCGCACCGAGACAACCCACTCGGCGATGGGCCGCTTCGGCAACGTGCTGCTCATCGGCGGCGCGACCGACCTGTCGCTCACCGCCCGGCTCGGAGAGGTGGTGCGGTTCTACCTGACCAACACCGCGAACACGCGAGTGTTCAAGGTCGCGATCCCTAGCGCCCAGATCAAGCTCGTCGGCGGCGACAGCGGCCATGTCGAGCGCGAGCAGTTCGTCGACGACGTGGTATTGGCGCCGTCAGAGCGCGTCGTCATCGACGTGCTCTTCGACCAGCCGGGCGAGCTGACGATGGAGCATCGCACGCCAGAGCGAACCTACCGGCTGGCGTCAATCCGAGTTGGCCACGAGCAAGCCGAGCCGTTGCTCACCGAGCAGTTCGGGGTGCTCAGAACGAACTCCGACATGGCGGCCGAGCGCGAGCGGCTCGCGGCGTACATCGACGCCGAGCCGGACAAGACGCTCGGCTTCATCGCCGAGATGAACATGGGCGCACCGGAAGGCGACGGTCCGGTGATCTACAGCTGTCCGATGCATCCGGAGGTTGTGCGCGAAGAGCCCGGACATTGCCCGGACTGCGGGATGAAGCTGCTGGCAGTCGAGGCACCATCGAGCTACACCTGCCCCATGCACCCCGAAGTCATCAGCGAGCAGCCAGGTCATTGCCCCGAATGCGGCATGAAGCTGCTCCCCTCACATCTGGTCGCCGAGGCCAGCGGTCACCACGACCACGAGCATGACGACCATCCCGACGAAGGCCATGACCACGCCACGGCCGACGGCATCGAATGGGAAGACGACATGGTCGAGATCAACCGGCTCACCACCCCCGCGAACATGCGCTGGAAGCTGATCGACAAGACGACCGGCGCGGAGAACGCCGCGATCGACTGGCAATTCCGGGTTGGCGACCGGATCAAGATCCGGCTGCTGAACGAGATGGCCGGGGACCATCCGATGCACCACCCCTTCCACGTTCACGGAGCCGGCCGGTTCCTGATCCTCTCCCGAGACGGGAACGTCGAGCCCAACCTAGTCTGGAAGGACACTGTGCTGATCCGTACCGGCGAAACGGTCGACATCCTCCTCGATGTCACCAATCCCGGCCTGTGGATGGCGCACTGCCATATCGCCGAACACCACGAGAGCGGAATGATGTTCAGCTTCAACGTTGATCCCGCCGACGCGGCCTGAGCGTAGCCCGTATTTCACGCACGGGAGGGACGGCGGTAGCGCGATGAGCGGCGAAAACCCGGTGGTCTCGATGATCGGGTCGGGCTCCGCGTCGGCGATGCTCGCCGCGCGCGCACTGCTGGCCGGCAATGGCGTGGACTATCGCTGGATCGATAGCGATACCGATCCTGTGGGCCGGCTCCTCGCAGAGCATTCTCGCCTCGCCCTCGAGCGGCCGGTCGCCTTGTTCGCCGACGGCTCCGAGCTGCCGGCGCCAGCGCGGTTCGTCGACCCCCACCCCGCGCCTACGGGACGAGAACCCGCGGACGCTCCGGCCACTAAGGAGCGGCGAGTCGGGATGGCGGTGCCGGCGCGAACCTCGCCGCAGAACGCCGAGGTGTATCTGACGAGCGCGCAGTGGCGCAGCGAGCTGGCCCGCCGCGTCGGGCTGCGGACGCAGCCCGACCGAGAGCTGTACGACGTCGCAATCGTCGGGGCGGGTCCTGCGGGGCTCACCGCTGCTGTCTATGCCGCCTCCGAAGGCCTGCGCACCGTCGTTCTCGAACGCGTGGCCCCAGGCGGCCAGGCCAGCACGAGCTCACGAATCGAAAACTACCCCGGTTTCCCGGACGGCATCAGCGGGACCGAGCTGACCAGCGGCGCCCATCAACAGGCGCTGCGCTTCGGCGCGGAAATCCTCGTCGGCGTCGAGATCATCCGCGCCGAGCCTGAGCCCGACGGCAGCTTCGACTTGTACTTGAGCGGTGGCGGGCAGCTACGCGCGCGCTCCAGCGTGATCGCGACCGGCGTCGTCTATCGTCATCTTGACGCGCCCGGCGTCGAGCAGCTGATCGGCTGCGGCGTCTCCTACGGCTCGGCGCCGGCAAAGGCTCCCGGCCATCGAGACCAAGACGTGGTGCTTGTCGGTGGGGCAAACTCCGCGGGCCAGGCAGCGCTGCACCTCGCGGAGTACGCCCGTTCCGTGCAGATGATCGTCCGCGCCGACTCGCTAGGAGCGGGCATGTCGCATTACCTCGTCGATCGCATCACCGCTCACCCCAACATCACCGTGCTCACAGGCACGCACGTCGTCGCCGCCGGCGGTCAGCGCTCGCTCGAAAACGTCACCGTCGTCAACCGCCAGCAACAGCAGCGGGAGCTGCCGGCCGATGCGATGTACGTGCTGATCGGCGGCCAGCCCCTAACCGCCGGCATCGAGGGATGGCTGCGCTGCGACGAGGGCGGCTACCTCATGACCGGCCCCGATCTCCACCGGGACAGCCACACGAAGTGGTGGCCGCTGGCGCGCGACCCGCTGCCGCTTGAGTCCAGCCAGCCAGGAGTGTTCGTCGCCGGCGACGTCCGCCACGGCTCCATCAAGCGCGTCGCGTCCGCAGTGGGGGAAGGGGCGATGGCGATCGCGCTACTGCACACCTACCTCGACCAACACACCAACGGTCGCTAGATGCTTGCCCGTCTGATCACACCCGCGACACATCGTCCCGACCGCGCGAGCGCTGGTTAAACCAGTGACGAGTCATCCCGGCACTCACGCGGCTGCGGTTCCATCGCCCACGTCTCATCGCGCCCCGATGCTCTGGGGCATCGTCGTCGGCATCATTCAGGCGGCGACGCCATTGGCGTTCTGGTGGCTAGACGACGCGACGGTGTATGCCCTCGGCCTGATCGCGATCGCCGCGATCTACGTCGGTTTCGCAGTGGCGGACGGACGTCTTCATGTCATCGCGATCGAGAGCGGCGTGGCATTCGGCTTCGTCGTTGTCGCCGCCGCCGCGATCACCGGCTCCCCATGGCTGCTGGTCATCGGCTTTATCGGTCACGGCCTCAAAGATCTCTGGCAGCACCGCACCCACTTCGTCGCCAACACGCGCTGGTGGCCACCCTTCTGCTTGGTCGTCGACTGGGTACTCGCCGCAATCATCGTCGTCGAGATCATCGCCGGCCTGCACTTTCGATAGTCGATCGCGGCACCTCCAGCCGCACATCATCACTGACGGTGACGAGCAGGCCGCAGCGCGTGGTGGCGAGGAGGCTCTCCGCGTGGTCTCACGCTCATGGGATCTGGACTTCTCGGACCTCGACTGCAGTCGAACGCTGGGCGACAAAGGAGGGCAGAAGCGCGAGCGCGTGCTCGGAGCTCTGCGCGTTGATGAGCCACCAGATCGCGTGGCCGCCGAAGAGGCACGACGATATCGTCGTTTGGTGACGCAAAGGGCTCGAGTGTCCCTTGAAGCAAGCAAACGCGACGCCGCACTCGCTCGGATGATGCTTGTGGAAAAGGAGATACTGGGGCATGCCTTCCACGGTGGCGGCCTCCGGGCGGTTCGACATCAGGGAAGCACCCGTAGCTGAGCTTCCCGGTCTCGCCACCTGGCTGCCGCGCCGCGAGCGACAGCGGGCGCGGCGTTTGCTCCGGCGAACAGCGCGCACTCAGGCTTCGGCCTGGGCAAGACGATCGGCCTGCTCGACGATCCTGGCGAGGTCGACACGGGAGTCGGCGTTGAGTTTGCGGAAGATGTTGCGCAGGTGCGTCTCGATCGTCTTTTGGCTGAGATAGAGCTCAGCGGCGATTTGGCGATTGGTCCTGCGGTCGACGACCAGTCGCGAGATCTCGAGCTCGCGCTCGGTGAGCGATTCGATGCCGGTCCCGTCCGCCTTCCCCGGCCGGGTGCGCCGGTGGATGTGGTGCCCGAGCCGTCGAAGCTCACGCTCGGCAGCGTCGCGGTATCGCGTCGCGCCGCGCCGCTGCAACTCAGTGGCGGCGGTCTGGAGCTCCGCGACGGCTCGGTCCCGTTCGCCCAGCTCCGCCAGCGCGCGCCCCGCAAGGGTCCGGGCGATAGCCGCCCACACAGGAACCCCGACCTCATCGGCGAGGGCGGCGGATGCAAGCGCGCTCGCGGCAGCCCCCACCGGATCGCCAGCATCGAGGGCAACGGCTGCGGCGGCGTGCTGGGCCATGGCGGTCGGCAGGCGCAGACCGACTGCTGCGGCACTGGCTTGCGCGCCCGCTGCGGTGCGCTCGGCCTCGGACCGTCGACCGAGCGCAATCCAGCAGTTCGTCATCAGCTGTAGCCCGTAGGCCCTCCACACGTCGGGAACCAGCGTCACGTCCTCGCCCCCCGCGGAACTGGCCAACACCTCGGCGGCGCGGGCCGGCTGTCCAATCTGGAGGAGAGCGACGGCCAGCATAAGTGCAGCTCGGGCAGCGATTACGCTCTCGCCCACGTCACGGGTCAGGTCAAGGCTCTCCTGCGCGGCAGCGACGGCGATCTCGGCGTCTCCGGCCGGGACCGCGACGAACGAGCGACAGAAAAGAACCCACGCCAGCGCCTGAGTGTTCCCCGACAGACGCGCAGCTTCGATCGCGGAATCGAGTAGCTCGGCGGCCTCGGCCAACCGACCGACCGCACACCACGCGACGCCGAGCGTGGCGAACACACCGGGGAACAACTGTCCCTGCCCCGTCGCGCGGCCGACCGCGACCGCGCGCTCGGCATGTGCGCTGGCCTCGATGAACCGGTCGAGGTAGATCTCCGATCCGGCAAGATTGACTGCGGCGTCCAGCCGTCGGGCGAGTTCGTCGTCCGACAGCGAGTCGATGAGCGCCGCGGCCTCGGACCGGACCGCCTCGCCTCGCTCGACGGCGCCACCCCATGCGAGCGAACGGGCGAGCACAGCGAGTGCTGCGGCGGTCAGTGGTCGGTCGGCGATCGGTCTCGCGGCGGCAACCGCGCGATGTCCCCAATCCTGGGCGGTCGTGTACTGCAGGCGGAAAATCGCGTCGCCGGCGAGCTCGATCATCAGAGCGACGGCTTCGGGTGAGGCGGCGTCCGCCAGGTCATTCAACGCGCCCGCGAGTCGGGCGTGGGCCTGCTCGTGATCGCCCAGCAGATGTTCGACGGCCGCGCAGGCTGCGGTCAGACGTGCGCGCGTGGCGGTCGCCTGCGCAGGGACGAGCGCAATGCTCTCGAGCAGCGCTTCGTGGCTGTCGGTGAACTGTCCGGTGGCTGCCAGCGCCTGGGCGCGACCGAACAGCAGCGCGACCCGATCGTCGGCCGGCGCTGTCGAGGGCAGCAGCCGCAACGCGCCGGCGAACCAGTGAGCCGCGCTCGCGGGCGCGCGCGCAGC
>JADGPN010000178.1 GCA_017882465.1 Solirubrobacteraceae bacterium | reverse complement strand
CAGGTTCAAATCCTGCCCCCGCTATAAGGTCCGTCATGAACGGCTTCCTGCGACCGGTTGCCGATGCCGAAGGGGCCCCGCGCCACGGTGCTCGGGCGGTAACGTCTCTCATCGCAGAGTCCGAAACCCACCGACGCTCTCAATTTCATCTCGGTTCGTCGACGCCGGTGTGGGCCCGGGTGGGGGCCGCGTCGGCGGAGCGCTGGTTCGGCAATCAGCTGACCCGGCAGATCAGTAGTCATCACCGGCGCCGCCTGCGCCGCGTCGGTTGGGAACATGCGCTCGGCCCTCCGGCCGGCGGGTGGGCCGCGACCCTGCCACCGCCGCGTCCCGGCAACGCCGTCGAGGTGCTGATCGATGGCGCGGAGGCGCTGCCTGTGATCGCCCGGGAGTTACGACAGGCCCGCTCGCACATCCATCTAGCCGGTTGGCACTTCACCCCCGGCTTTGCGCTCGTTCGCGACGGCGACCCGGTCGTTGTTCGCGATCTTCTCGCCGAGCTCGCGGAGCGGGTAGACGTGCGCGTGCTTGCCTGGGCCGGGGCGCCGCTGCCGCTCTTCCGGCCCTCGCGCCGCGACGTGCGGCAGGTTCGCGAGCAGCTCGTCAGCCACACGAAGATCAAGTGCGCGCTCGACGCGCACGAGCGGCCGCTTCATTGCCATCACGAGAAGACGATCGTCATCGACGACCGTGTGGCGTTCGTCGGCGGCATCGATCTGACATCCGAATCCGGAGACCGCTTCGACGCCAGCCACCATCCCGCGCGCGCCTCAGTCGGTTGGCACGACGTCTGCGCTCGGATCGAAGGCCCGGCCGTCGCGGATGTCGCCGACCACTTCAACATGCGCTGGCATGAAGTCACGGGCGAGAGGCTCGCCGACGCGACGCCGCGAATACCTGGCGGGGAGGTCGAGGTGCAGATTGTTCGCACCGTGCCCGAGCGAATCTACAAGGCAACCCGGAACGGCGACTTCGGCATTCTCGAGTCCTATCTCCGGGCGTTCGAGGGCGCGCAGCGGTTCATTTACCTCGAGAACCAGTTCCTCTGGTCACCGGAGATCGCGAGCGTCCTCGTCGAGAAGCTCTCCCGGCCGCCGTCGGCGGACTTTCGCATCCTGATGCTGCTCCCGGCGAAGCCGGCCACCGGCACCGATGACACGCGAGGGGTGCTTGGCGAGCTGTTCGAGGCCGACGCAGATGCCGGCCGGATCCTCGCCTGCACGATCTATGCGCGCTCGGGTGCCCGGGCCGACCCGATTTACGTCCACGCGAAGGTCGGGATCGTCGATGACGCCTGGATCACGATCGGCTCCGCGAATCTGAACGAGCACTCGCTGTTCAACGACACCGAGATGAACCTCGTCAGCCACGACGCGGCGCTCGCGCTTGAGACACGCCTCCGGCTGTGGGCGGAGCACCTCGAGCTGGCGGTTGACGAGCTCCGCCGCGACCCGATCGGGGTGATCGACCAACTGTGGGACCCAATCGGCAGGGATCAGCTCGCGTGACGGGAAGCCGGCCTGCCGCTCACCCACCGGCTCGTCCGACTGCCGCACGTTTCGAAGCGCTCGAGCCGCGTCTTAGGCCCGCTGTCGGGCTTGCTCGTCGACGGCTAGTTACGTGCCTTGCTCGACATGCTGGAAGCGCTCCCGCAACTGCTTGATCGCTGGCATCAGCACCAGCGCCGGCACGATCGGCAGCCAGAAGTTGAACAGCCGGTAGATGACAACGGCGACGAGCGTCCGCGCAAATGGCAGCCCCATCCAAACGAGCGCAAACGTCAACGCGATCTCGACCACCCCGGCGCCCCCAGCGGGCAGCGCACGGCGCGTCAAGACATACCCGCCCGAGTAGGCGAGCACGAGCGCTGCGACGGAGATTCGAGCGTCGACGATCCGCAGCGCGGCCCAGAGGCAGAGGATGTCGCCGGCCCAGTAGGCAGCGTTGCCGAGGACGCCGACCCCGTGCTCGCGCGGGCTCAGAAGCAGCGCGCGCACAGACATCGCGCCCGCGATCAGGATTGCGAACCAGCGGCGCAGGTAGCCGCCCCGCAATCTGCCCAACCGCCTGCCACGCTTCGGCGAGGTGAGGTAGAAGCCGAGCGCGAGACTCGGCAAGATCAGCAGCGACGGCAACGTCGCCGAGTTGCTCGCGTGCCCATCGAGACGAAAGAAGAGGGCAGCTGACGCGATCAAAGCGCCGATCGAGAGCACGAGATACTCGAGCAGTCCGAGCCCGACCGCCCGCGCCTCGGCCTCCCGTCGGCTCGCCCCCGCCTTCTGGAACGCCCAGGAGTCGACAGCGAACCCTCCCGACGAGCGCGTCGCCGCGAAGACGCCGAACCCCGCGATCACGGTCTGTGCGGAGATCCCCAGGCTCATCTCGGAACCCTCATCCACCCGCGCCATATCCCGAACGGTGAACACGTAGCCGGCGTACGCAATCAGCTCACCGGCCAGGCAGACCCCGAGCCACGCCCACGCGTGGTTCGCCTCCGTCAGGCGCATAACACGCGTCCCACCCGCCGACCAGGCAAGCACGAACACCACGCCGACCGTGGTGCCGGCGGCCGCGATGATGATCACGAGAGGCTTGTCCTCAAGCCACAGGGACGCGCTGCGGAGAGCCACCCCAAAAGCCGAGAGACGTCTCCACACACAACGGGTCTACCCGGCCGGGACCTCCGCGGAACGTAGGCACCGCGGATGTTTTCGAATGCCGCCTTCGGTCATCAACACTCTTTGAGTTCACGAAACTATTCACCCCGCGATCCGAGCGGAAGCATGAGAGGCAGCGACCGTTGCACGGTTCACGCTCGATCACTCCGCTCGGCACCGCGCGCAGCGCCGGCAACAGCTTCGTTCACTCAACAGCGTTTGAGGTGTTCTCGCGTGCGGGCTTCGTCGCTCGGGCGCTCGTCTATGGGATCATCGGCGTGCTGGCCCTCGAGGTGGCAACCGGCACAGGCGGCAAGCTGACAAACCAGCAGGGCGCGCTGCGGACAGTCGCGAACGAGCCGTTCGGCGAGGTCCTCCTCACAGTGCTCGCGATCGGGCTCGGCGGCTACGCGGCATGGCGGCTGATCCGCGCTGCGATCGGGCACGGCCCGGAGGCCTCAGACAGCGGCTTTGAGCGCGCCGCCGGCTTCGCCAGCGGGGTCGCTTACGCGGCGATGTGCGCGGTCGCTGTCGGGATCCTGGCCGGTGCTCATCAGGGCCAAAGCGGCAGCCCTAAAACGACAACGGCAGATGTCTTCGGCTGGCCCGGAGGCACCTGGATCGTCGGCACCGCCGGAGCGGTCGCCGTCGGCATCGGCCTCTACCAGGCCTATCGCGGTGTCACGAAAGAGTTCTTGAAGGACTCGAAGGTCGAGGAGATGGGCCTGCGCATCAAGAGGTGGTTCGGCCGGATCGGGACGATCGGGCATCTCGCGCGCGGGGTTGTGTTCGTGCTCGTCGGGACATTCCTGATCAAGGCGGCGGTCGACTACAGACCGCATGATGCCGTCGGCCTCGACGGCGCGCTCGCCAAGCTGGCTCATCGCTCCGACGGGCCGCTCGCGCTCGGAGTCGTCGCCGCCGGGCTGATCGCGTTCGCGCTCTACTCGCTGAGCGACGCCCGCTACCACCGAATCTGAGCAGTACCGCAACCCTCTGAATTTGCCGGCTCTGCTCCAGAAAGCCGAATCTCAGGGAGCAGGAGCATCGTCGTGCACGATGATCCGCTTGCCTTCGATCCGCACGATCGCCTCCCAGGGGACGATCGCCTGCGGCTTCTGAGCGCGGATGCCGAGGTGTTCGAGCAGCGCACGGCGTCCGATGCAAAGACCGGTGACACGAAGGGTGGTCGGGGAGAGTTCGCCCCGGAGGTCGTAGCAGCGGCCGAGTGAGCGCCCCGATTCGGTCACGACCTCGCGGTGCAGGAACGATGAGAGTGTCCTCACCTGCCGGCTCCGGGGATTTTGTCCATGTAGGGCCGGACGCGGTCGTCGCCCCGCCCAAGACCGAGCTCCGTCGCTCCTCGTTTCAACTCGACCGCCGAGTCGACCTTGCGCACCTCACTCCACGGAACACGCACCTTTCGGCCGCCCCCGATCCAGCCCGCGAGCCTTCCGACCAAGCCCGCCCGCTGCCCCCAGTAGCCGGGGCCGCAGAGGATCGCGACCACCTCGGGCACCTCGCCGACACCTCCTTCGATCGCGAGGTCGTCAACGTTGCCGCACCTCCGTCCGTCCTTGTCGAGCAACTGGTGGTCGAGAACGTGCAAGCCGATGTCGATCTCCTTGCCGCTCAATTCTGACCCACGTTCGTCAGGATCATCAACGGGATCGCTGCGAGGGCAACGATCATGATCACCACGAGATAGATCAACCCCAGTGCGTTTGCGAACCGGCCGTTGACGTAGCGGCCCATGTACGCCTTGTCGTTCGCGACGAGCAGGATCGGCACATAGGTCAGCGGCAGCGCGACCACTGAAAAGAGAACTGCGTACTCCGTCAGCGCCACCGGGTCGACGCCGGTCATGAGGATGCCGAGCGCGAGCAGGAGCAGAACGAGCCAGGTGAGGGCGAACCGTGGCGCCCCACGCGGGTTGCGGTAACGGCCCCACTCCCAGCCGCAGAACTGCGCGAGGTTGTACGCACCGGCGAAGACTGTGTCGATCGAGGCCGCTCCGACCGCGAACAGGATCCCGACGAGCGCGAGCAGGAGGCCGAGCTGCCCCAGGGGCTGCTCCGCGGCGAGCGCGACAGTGCCCAAATGCTGCGGTGAGATCCCGTGGCTGAGAAAGAGCGCACCGCCGGTAATCATCAGGGCGAACGAGAGGGTTCCGCCGAGGCCGTAGCCGAGGATGGCGTTCGCGCGGTTGAGACCGAGATCCTTCGGCGACCACTGATCCTCGATCCCGCCCGATGAGTAGAAGTAGACCTCGTACGGCGTCATCGCCGTGCCGAGAATGCCGACGACGAAATAGGCGTACAACATCCGATTGACGTGCGAGATGTGCGGAACGAAGCCTGCGCCGACCTTGCCCCAGTCCGGCCCGAGCTTCACCGCGACTACCGCGAAGACCAGCATGCAGAGCCCTCCGAACCCGAAGATCCGCTCGATCCACTCGAACGTTGTCACCCAGATCACGACCGCGAAGGCAACAACCGCGAACACGATGAGCCACCGGTACGGCAGGCCAGAGAGGAGCTGCAGCGCAATCGCGACCCCGCCGAGCTCCGCAGCGAGTGTCATCAGGTTCACGACCTCCGACGAGACCAGCGCCACCACCGCGCCCTTGAAACCGACTCGTTCGCGAATGGCATCGAACACGGCCCTGCCCGAAACAGCCGCGACCCGGCCGCACATCTCCGAGTAGACGATGATGCCGATCAGCCCGATCACGATCACCCAGAGCAGCTGATAGCCGAAGGTCGCGCCCGCGGCGACGTTGAACACGAGGTCGCCGATGTCCACGAACCCGCCGATCGCGGCGATAATCCCCAACCCCAGACCGAGCGCCTTGCTCATGTGCAACTCCCAAGCTTCTTCAGCGCGCTCGCAACAGCCGCACCGACTGCACGATCGGACGGATGGTCGTGCAGCCGCTGCAAAGTGGCCGCAAGCACCGCCGCGTGCTTCGCCTTCTCGCGAACCCGCCGCTCGATCGAAGGCAACGCCTTCCGCCGCGACAACGCGTCCGCCAAGTTCGACGACTCGATGCGCAACTCCTCGGCCTGCTCGCGCGCGAAATACGTCGTTGTCCGCCCCCGCGCCACATCCCCGGCGAGAAGCGCACCCTCACAAGCAATCGAATCGAGCGTCGCCGCATCGTTCGTCAATGCGTGCCGGTCGACCGTACCGCCGTTGCACCCAGCGACCACGAACGCAATGACACAGATGCGAAGAAGGCGTAACAGGCGGCGCGTCCGGCTCGGCGGCCTCATCGACGAATACAACCTCGCAGCATGAAACCGAGTTTGCGCACCCCTCACGAGTTAATGCACCCCACGAGCTGGCTAGCCGGTGATTCTCGGTAAGGCGCCGATCGCGAGCGCGTACACGACGACGAGCGCGATCGAATCGATCCCAAGCCACAAGTGGGTGCGTTTCGGTCGCGCGATGATCGCTGCAGCCGCGATCCCGGTCATCAGCAGCCCCATCCCGCCGAGCCAGACGTCGGACTTGTGGGCAGCAACGATCACCGGCGTGCCCGCGAGCGCGTCGGCCAGTACGAACAGGCAGATCTGGAACGAGTTGCCGCCGAGGATGTCGCCGACCGCAAGCTGGAGGTCACCGAGCCGGACGGCGGCGATCCCGCTCGAGATCTCCGGTAGCGCGCTTGCTGCCGCCAGGAACGTCGCGCCGAAGATCGCGCCCTGCATCCCGATTCGGCCGGCGATCAGGCTGCCGGCGTCCTGAAGCATGACGCCGGCGACGAGTGTCGCAACTGCGCCGGTCCCGAAGAGCAGCATCACTTTGGCGGTTGTCGACCCCGCGTACGGGTGCTCCCCGGAGGGATGGGGCTGGCGGACATGCCGGCGGCCCGGCGTGCTCTCAGGCGCCTCCACGACCCAGCCGGACTTCAGGCGCACGCGGTTGACGATCCAGACTCCGACTACCCAGAACGCGACGACTGCGAGCGATGTTGGGCTGACGCCACCGATGTTCGTCGACGGCGAGAGGGCAGCTCCGCTCAGTGCAGTGGCGAGCACGACCAGCACCATCAGCGCCTCGATCACAGGCACGAGCGAGCCGACGAGGAAGCTGAGGGGACGCTTCCGCCCGGACGCGAAATCGAGCACGACGAGCACAAGAGTCTGAACTGCGACGCCACCGATCAGGTTGCCCACGGCGAGATCGAGGTGGCCGGAGAGCGCAGCGGACGCGGTGATCGCGATCTCGGGCAGGCTGCCCGTAACCGCGAGCAGAATCAGGCCGCCGAGCGCCTCACCAAGACCGAAACGAGTGTCGAGCGCGTCGGTCGTCTTCGACAGGACGATGCCCGCGATCCACGTCACCGCGGCTGCTGCCGCGAAGACCAAGAGGAGCAAGGGCGTCGCAAGGCCGGAGATGCAGCGATGCTACTACTCCACCTGCCGACGTACGGTCGCTCAGTGGCGAACGCGCAAGCACGGCTATGACTGGGCCGCAGACGAGGGACTCGAGGAGGGCGGCTCTTACTTGAAGATGTTCACTGCCCGCGCCGCGACGAGCAGGATGCTGATCGCCGACACGCCCGATTCGGACAGCATCAACAGTTTCGCCCAGCGGCTGAGCGGCATCGCGTCGGTGGGGCTGAATGCGATGGAGTTCGTGAACGAGATGTAGATGTAGTCGACCAGGCGTGGATGCCATCCTGGTGCCGCCAGCTGCGGGTTCTCCATTTGCGGGAACTGGAAGTCGGGCGGCGGCGGGTCAGGCTGCCGGCGCCTGATTGGGCCGCCGCCGTCGAAGCCCCAAAACCAGAGGCCGTAGGCGATCACGTTCGTGCCCCAGATCGTCGTCCCTTTCAGGAGGAGCTGGCCTCCGCTTTTTTCGTGGCCACTGACAAGCGACCCGATCAACGCAACAAGAGCGACAGCGTTCGCGAGGCTGATGATCGCGAGCAAGACGAGCGCGACGTTCCGGCGATGACCGATCCGCTCGAGCGTCCGAAGCGCCGGTTCCCATACGAGCCCCACGAGAAGAATCGTCTCCGGGCCGACCGAGAGAATCCAGACCCACCACGGTAGACCCCAGAGCTTCCAGTGGAGCTGCAGACTGACGACGGCAAGCGCGAGCTGCAGGCCGATCACAGCTACGACCGCCGGGGCTGCCTCCCAGCGCGACTCGAGAGCCTCTTCCGTGCGTATCTGGCCATGATCGTCCATGCGGTGATTTTGGAGGTCGCCCGGGTCGCGACGACCGCCTGTGTCCTGCGCCGACGATAGCCTCCACCTCGAAGACTTTGGCTGGATGATCGGCAACATGAAGAGCGGAGCGACCTTTGCCGGCCTCGGAATCGGACTCGAAGTCCTGACCGTGGCTGCTCTGTCCCGCTCTTCAAGAAACGCGGCTGGTTCTAGGTTCAAGCTCGTGATCACCTTCCGGAGCGCGTTTCGGTTTGCGCCCCGTCGACTTGCGGTACGCGAGCTCGCACGCGTCAGGGTGAAGCCGAACGCCGACCCAGGTTGACAGCCGGCGCTCGCAGGTAGTCCTTACCGTCCGAGGCAGCCAAGAGACTGTCCGGTGTGATTGGCGAAGAGTTGCGCCGGCTCTTCACCGTTGCCGAGCGGCACCGACGGCTGTTTGCGCGCCTCCTTATCGCCTTCGTGCTGACGCTGCTGGTCGGCATCGTAGGCTCCGTCCTGGTCTGGGTC
>JADGPN010000028.1 GCA_017882465.1 Solirubrobacteraceae bacterium | reverse complement strand
GAGTCGGTGACTCGTCAGCCGGAGATGCGTGATGAGATCACGTCGATTCAGTGGCTCGGGTTCGCGTTGACGGAGGCGATCGTGTTCTACGCCTTCATCTTCGGCCTGATCGCCTTCTTCCTCTCGTAGTCATGTCCGTGCTCGACACAGCAGCTTCCACCGGCGGCAACTTCCTGGTCACGCCGAGTCTCGGCCTGATGATCTGGACGCTGCTCACCTTCGGAACCGCGTTGTTCCTGCTCAAGCGGCTCGCGTTCCCGCGGATCCAGGAGGCGCTCGACCGCAGGCAGAAGGCGATCGAGGAATCGATCGACGTCGCCGAGCGCACCCGCCAGCAGGCCGACGAGTTGCTCGCCGAGTACCGCGAGCGGCTCCAGGAGGCACGCGCGCAGGCGGACGACATTGTCGAGCGGGCTCAGAAGGCCGCCGACGTGCACGAGCGCGACGCTCGTGAAGCCGCGGTGAGCAAGCGCGAGGAGCTGATGCAGCAGACCAGGCGGGACATCGAGGCCGAGACTCGCCGGGCGATTGAGGACATCCGCAGCGAGGTGGCCGACCTCACCGTGCTGGCGACCGAGAAGGTCACGCGCAAGTCCCTCACCCCCGACGATCAGCGCCGGCTGGTCGACGAAGCGCTGCGAGAGCTCGACTTCAGCGCGCTCAGCGGCACAGGAGAGAGCAACTAGTGGCCGCCCCCGACCGCACTCACGGGGACGGCCACTAGTGGAGGAGATCGCTCAGGTCTACGCCCGCTCGCTGTTCGAGGTCGCCAAGGAGCGCGGCGTCCTCGATCAGGTCAAGGAGCAGCTCGACCAATTCGCCGACGCGCTGGCGAAGAACCGCGACCTCGCGGTGTTCTTCTTCTCGCCCTACTTCTCGACCGAGGAGAAGAAGAGCGGGCTCGAGCGCATGATCGACGGCGCCGACCCGGTGTTCATGAACTTCCTCCAGGCGCTGCTGGAGCGCCATCGCATGCCGGCCATCTTTCGCATCCGCACCCGCTTCGACCACCTCTGGGAGGAGGAGAACAAGCGGCTGCCGGTCGAGGTGACGAGCGCGGTGGAACTCGACCAATCGACCGTCCAGAGCATCGGCGATCGGATCGGCGAGCACACCGGTCGCACGGTCGAGCTCTCGAGCCGGGTCGACCCGGACATCCTGGGTGGAGTTGTCCTCAGAGTGGGCAACTTCATTCTGGATGCCTCGATCAGGAACCGTCTGAACCAACTTCGCAAGCAAGTCGCGCAGGCGTAGCGCGCCGCGCCTGTCAAGGAGCCCCGCATGGACATCAAGCCCGACGAGATCACTTCAATCCTCAAGAGCCGCATCGAGGGGCTGGACACCTCGAGCGCCGACCTGACCGAGGTCGGGACGGTGCTCTCGGTCGCGGACGGCATCTGCCGCATCCATGGCGTCGAGAACTGCATGTCGTTCGAGATGCTCGACCTGCCGCACGACGTCACCGGGCTGGCGCTGAACCTTGAGTCAGACAACGTCGGCGCGGTGCTGTTCGGCGAATGGGAGCGGATCTCCGAGGGCGACACAGTGAGGCGCACGAAGCGCCTGTTGGAGATCCCGGTCGGCGAGGAGGTGCTGGGACGGATCGTCGACCCGCTCGGGAACGCGCTCGACGGGAAGGGTGAGATCAGAGCCAGCTCCACCCGCCCGGCCGAGCACAAGGCGCCGGGCGTGGTCCAGCGCCAGCCCGTGATCGAACCGATGAACACGGGCCTGAAGGCGATCGACTCGATGATCCCGATCGGGCGCGGACAGCGTGAGCTGATCATCGGCGACCGTCAGACGGGCAAGACCGCGATCGCGATCGACACGATCATCAACAACAAGGATCGGGATCTGGTCTGCGTGTACGTGGCCATCGGCCAGCGCAAGGCCACGGTCGTGCAGTTGGCAAAGACGCTCGAGGACGCCGGGGCGCTCGAGAACACGATCATCGTCATGGCCGCGGCCGACGAGTCGGCACCGGTCAAGTTCCTGGCTCCATATGCCGGTTGCGCGATGGCCGAGTACTTCCTCTACAGCGGCCGGGCCGCCTTGACGATCTACGACGACCTGACCAAGCACGCGTACGCCTACCGGCAGATGTCGCTGCTGCTGCGCCGGCCGCCGGGTCGCGAGGCGTATCCGGGCGACGTCTTCTACCTGCACTCGCGCCTGCTCGAGCGCGCGGTCAAGCTCAACGATGACCTCGGGGGCGGTTCGCTGACGTCGCTGCCCGTGATCGAGACCCAGGCCGGGGACGTCTCGGCCTACATCCCGACGAACGTGATCTCGATCACCGACGGCCAGATCTTCCTCGAGCCGAAGCTGTTCTACTCAGGTGTCCGGCCGGCGATCAACGTCGGAATCTCGGTCTCCCGAGTCGGTGGTAACGCCCAGATCACACCGATGCGGAAGGTCGCCGGTCGCCTGAAGCTCGAGCTCAGCCAGTACCGCGAGCTGGAGGCGTTCGCCCAGTTCGGGTCCGAGCTCGACGCCGAGACACAGAAGACGCTCGCGCGCGGAGAGCGGCTGGTCAAGACGCTCAACCAGAACGAGCGCCAGCCGATGCCGATCGAGGACCAGGTCGTCCAGGTATTCGCCGCCACCAACGGATACCTCGATCGGATCACCGTGGACAAGGTGGAGAAGTTCCTGCACAACCTGGCCCAGGACGTCCGCGGCAACGAGCCCGAGCTGCTCAAGAAGATCGCCGCCGGCGACTGGTCGGACGAGATCCAGCAGCAGCTCGACGGCGCGGTGGCGCGCTACGCCGAGGGGTTCGGATTCGATCTCGACGAGGAGGGTCACCCGCTTGAGGACTCGCAGGACGCGCCGCGCCCCAGCCAGCGCGCCGAGGAGACCGAGGAGTCCGCCGACGAGACCGACGAGAAGGAGACCGAGGCCGTCCCGGCATAGCCGGGGGCGGTCCGGACACCACATGGCCAGTCAGCGCGACGTTCGCAACCGCATCGCGTCGGTCAAGAACATCCAGAAGATCACGCGGGCAATGGAGATGGTCGCCGCCGCCCGGCTGCGGCGAGCGGAGCAGCGCATCGAGGCGCTGCGCCCGTACGCCGGCGCGATCCGGCGGATGACGCGCGAGGCCGCCCAGGCGGCCGGAAGCGTGCCGCGGCTGCCGATTCTGGTCGAGCACGACAACGTGGGCACCGTCGGCCTGCTGCTGATCGCCGGTGACCGCGGGCTGGCCGGTGCGTTCAACTCCCAGATCGTCCGAGCCGGCGTCGCCGCCGGGCGTGAGCACGACGGAGAGGGCCGCTCACCGGTCTACCTCGCCTCCGGACGCCGCCCGGCGTCCTCGCTGAGCTTTCGCGGCCTGGAGCCGGCCCAGAGCTTCGTCGGCTTCTCGGACCGCCCGGCCTACGCCGACGCGCGCCGCATCGCCGAGACGCTGATCGCCGCCTACGTGGACGGGGAGGTCGACCAGGTCGAGGTGTTCTACAACGGTTACATCTCACCGATCTCGCAGGTCGTGCGTCGTGAGGTGCTGCTGCCGCTTCAGCAGGCGACGGTGCTCGAGGACGGCGACGATGACCAGGCGGAACAGGAAGAGACCGGGCAGCGGGCGCTGGTGGAGTACGAGCCCGAGCCGGAGGAGATCCTCCAGCGACTGGTGCCCGACTATGTCGAGATCTCGATCTACCGGGCCCTGCTCGAGTCGACCGCTTCCGAGCACGGCGCGCGCATGACCGCGATGCGAAACGCGTCGGAGAACGCCGGCGAGATCATCGAAGACCTGACGCTGGAGATGAACCGCGCCCGCCAGGCCGAGATCACGCAGGAGATCATGGAAGTCGTCGCCGGCGCTGAAGGCCTCGCTTAGCGCATCCAGGAATTGAGACTAGGAGACACATGTCAGCCACCGCGGAGACCAAGACACAGAACATCGGCCGGATCGAGGAAATCCAGGGCGTGGTGATCGAGGCCGTGTTCCCCGACCGGCTCCCCGAGATCAATCACGCGATCACGATCAAGCGCCCGGAGGCCGCACGGGCCGAGGAGGACATAGACATCGCCGCCTCCGAGGAGGATGTCCTGGTCTGCGAGGTGCAGCAGCACCTGGGTGACGACCGGGTGCGCGCCGTCGCCATGGACACCACCGACGGGCTGTCGCGTGGCACCGAGGTGCTCGACACCGGCGAGCCGATCACCGTGCCGGTCGGTCCCGCCACGCTCGGCCGCATCTTCAACGTACTCGGAGACACGATCGACCTGGGCGACGAGCTGCCTGATGACACCAAGCGCTGGCCGATCCATCGCCTGGCTCCGACGGTCGAGGCGCTCACGCCGACGACGGAGATGTTCGAGACGGGGATCAAGGTCATCGATCTGCTCGCCCCCTACGCCAAGGGCGGCAAGGTCGGCCTGTTCGGCGGCGCCGGGGTGGGCAAGACGGTGATCATCCAGGAGCTGATCAACAACCTCGCGCAGCAGCACGGTGGGCTGTCGGCGTTCTGCGGTGTCGGCGAGCGATCCCGCGAGGGCAACGACCTGTGGCTGGAGATGAAGGAGTCGGGCGTCATCGAGAAGACGATGCTCGTGTTCGGTCAGATGAACGAGCCGCCCGGAGCGCGCATGCGCGTCGCGCTGTCCGGCCTGACGATGGCGGAGTACTTCCGCGATGAGGAAGGCCAGGACGTGCTGCTGTTCATCGACAACATCTTCCGCTTCGTGCAGGCCGGCTCGGAGGTCTCGGCGCTGCTGGGCCGGATGCCCTCGCAGGTCGGCTATCAGCCCACGCTGGAGTCCGAGATGGGCCAGCTCCAGGAGCGGATCACGTCGACCCGCAAGGGCTCGGTCACCTCGATCCAGGCCATCTACGTCCCGGCCGACGACCTCACCGACCCCGCTCCGGCGTCCGTGTTCGCCCACCTGAACGCGACCACGACGCTGTCCCGGTCGATCGCCGAGAAGGGCATCTACCCCGCCGTCGATCCGCTCGACTCGACCTCGACGATCCTCAAGCCCGAGATCGTGGGCGAGGAGCACTTCAACGTGGCCAACGAGGTCAAGGAGGTGCTGCAGCGCTACCGCGAGCTCCAGGACATCATCGCGATCCTCGGCATCGACGAGCTCTCCGACGAGGACAAGGTGACCGTGACGCGGGCGCGCAAGCTCGAGCGCTTCCTGTCGCAGCCGTTCCACGTGGCCGAGCAGTTCACCGGCACGCCCGGCCAGTACGTCCCGATTGCAGAGTCGATCCGCGGCTTCACCGAGATCCTCGAGGGCAAGCACGACGACCTCCCCGAGCGCGCGTTCTTCCTCAAGGGGTCGATCGACCAGGTGGTCGAGGCCGCCAAGAAGGAATAGACGGGGAGCTCCGATGGCCCGCACGAAATTTCAGGTCGAGGTGCTGACCCCCGAAGGAGAGGTGTTCAAAGACGAGGTCGAGATGGTCTCGACGCGCACGGCGGTGGGCTCGATCGGGATCCTGGCCAACCACACCCCGATCCTGTGCATGCTCGACCCGGCCGAGCTCCGGCTGTACAAGTCCGACTCGGAGGTCGTGCATTTTGCCCAGGCCGAGGGCTACATGCAGATGTCGGGCACCCACGCCCTGATCCTGGTGGAAGAGGCGGTCCCCCCCGGCGACCTCGACGTCGCCGAGCTGCGCGAGCGCCTCTCGGAGGCCGAGCGCGCAGCGGACCGGGCCGGCGAGGACACCGAGAAGCAGCGGGTCGCGCAGCGGAACAAACAGCGCCTGGAGGCGTTCCTGCGCATTGCCGGCAGCGAATAGCCGCGGCCGGGCGCCGCAGCCACGGTCGCTCGCGGCCGGCTTGCCGTCTGAGCTCACCGGGTGCTCCCTATCCTTGCTCTCCGATGCTCGACGAACGGGTTCTGGCTGAGCGGCTGATCACGTACGACACCTCGCGGCCTGACGAGTTGATGTCGGCCGCAGGATTCGTGCAGGGTTGGCTCGAATCCCGCGACATTGAAGTGCGTGAGTACGACCACAATGGTCTCCCGGTGCTGGTGGCCGAGGTCGGCGCCGCCGCGGGCGGTGGTCCGTGCGTGGTCCTGCACGGGCATCTCGACGTCGTACCCGGGCGTCCTGAGCAGTTCCAGCCCCGGGTCGAAGGCGACCGCCTGATGGGGCGCGGCGCCTACGACATGAAGGGCGGCCTGGCGGCGATGATGTGCTCCCTCAAGGACGTCGAGCGCCAGGATCGCGTCCGGGTCCGGTTCGTGTGCGTGCCCGACGAGGAGTCCGAGGAGATCGACGAGCGCTCCACCGACGGGTTCGTCAAGCGGGGGCTCGGTGGTGATTTCGCGATCACCGGCGAGCCCACCGACCTGCACGTGGGCATCGAGGCGAAGGGCGTACTGGCGATGCGGATCGATGTGCACGGCCGCTCGGCGCACAGCTCGACCCCGTGGCTCGGCGACAACGCCGTGCTGAAGGCGATCGACGTGTTCCGGGCGATCGAATCGCTCCCGTTCACGCGCGAGTCCTCGGAGATGTTCCCCCGTCCCTCGATCAACCTGGGGCGGATCGTCGGCGGCGACGCGCTCAACAAGGTGCCCGACCTGTGCACCATGGCCGTCGACGTCCGCTATCTGCCGGGCCAGGACCCGGGCGAGATCCTCGAGCAGGTGCGAGCGATCCCGGACATCGACGTGATGCGGACGTTCATCCATCCGCCGGTCACCGTGTCCCGCACCGATCCCTACGTTCAGGCGCTGCGCGACGCGGTGGCGCGATCGATCCGCGGCGAGGTCATGAGCGTGGGACGGGACGGAGCCTCTGACGCCGCATCGTTCATCGAGGCGGGCATCCCCGCGGTCGAGTTCGGCCCCGCCGGCGCCGGTCATCACGGGCCCGAGGAATGGGTGTCGCTGAGGTCTCTGGCGCGCTACCGCCGGGCGCTGTCGGATTTCGTCCGGGTGCTGCCGCTGTGGCTGGAGCAGGGAGCCCCGGCGCCCGGCGGCCTGCGGGCGGTGGACGGAGGCCTGGCGTGAGCCTGATCCCGAACTCGCGCCGCGGCTCGCTGACCCGGTTCGCACTCGGGGCGGCGATCGTGATCGTGCTCACGGCCACCACCACCGCGGTCGCCGGACTGCTGCAGTTCAAGCAGCTCGCGACCGACCTGTCGGCCACGCCGGCGATTCGCCACGCTCAGGTCACGATCCCCAGCCCGGGTGAGCCGCAGACGATCCTGATCCTCGGCTCCGACCACCGCGCCCACACGCCGCTGAGCGCGTCCAACTCGGACACGATCATCCTCGTCCGCATGGACCCGAACTCCTCGACGATCAATGTGATCTCGGTGCCGCGTGACCTGAGGGTGCAGATCCCGGTCCGGGGCGGCGGGGTGGAGACGGACAAGATCAACGCGGCCTACTCGCTGGGTGGACCGAATCTGGTCGTGAAGACGATCAAGCAGAACGTGTTCCCGAACCTTCAGGTCAGCCACATCGTCGACATCAACTTCGCCGGGTTCCGTGAGCTGGTGAATGCGATCGGCTGCGTCTACACCGACGTCGACCATCACTACTTCAACCAGAACATCGGCACGGCGGCGACCAACTACTCGAGCATCGACATCTCGGCCGGCTACCAGAAGCTGTGCGGCGACGATGCGCTGGCCTACGTTCGCTATCGGCATACCGACACCGACATCGTTCGCTCGGCTCGCCAGCAGGACTTCATCCGCCAGGCCAAGGACCAGTACGGTCAGGCGAACCTGATCTCCAACCGCGACACGCTGCTGCGGATCTTCGGCCAGCACACGCAGACCGACGCAAACCTGCACACCACCGACGGGTTGATCAACCTGTTCAACCTGGTCGCGTTCTCCGACGTGCATTCGATCCGCGAGGTCCATTTCCCGGCCATCCTGGAGCCGTGCACGGCCGCCTGCTTCGTGAGCGCGGATCCCGGCGCCGAGGCACAGGCCTTCAGGCAGTTCATGGCGGTGGTTCCGGCCCAGCCGGCGGGCGGATCGGGCCACGGCGCGCCGGGCGAGGCCTCCGCGGCGCCGGGCAAGGCGCCCGCGGCCTCGGGAGCGGCCGCTGCCGGCCTGAGCGCCGACATCCCCGACGGGCGCGCGCAGGCGGCCGCGATGCCGCGGGCCGGTCTGCCCGTGTACTTCCCGCGCCTGATCGCGGCCGGCGCCACCTACAACGGCCCCAGCCCTGGATACCCGCGCTCCTACACGATCGCCGACCCACACGGTCACAGCTACGCGAGCTACCGCATCGTGGTGGTGCTGAACTCGGTGATGGGACAGTACTACGGCATCCAGGGCACCACCTGGGCGCACCCTCCGCTGCTGGCCAGCCCGGCGGAGACACGGGTGGTGGGAGGCCGCGCGCTCCAGCTCTACTTCGACGGGCACAAGCTGCGCGCGGTCGCCTGGCGGGGGCCGCACGGGGTGTACTGGGTCTCGAACACGCTCACCCTCGATTTGACCAATACGCAGATGCTGGGCATCGCCTCCTCGCTGGTGCGCATCGGCGCCGGGGCCTGAGAGCCCGGCCACCGCGCCGATCGCCGCCGCCGGCGCCGGCGGACACCGATGACGGCGCATCGGTGTCGCGGCGCCCCTTGTACCCTTCCCGGCCCTATGGGCTCGGAACGGGAACCAATCGCGGTCATCGGCACCGGCTACGTCGGCCTCGTCACCGCGGCCGGATTCGCGCAGGTGGGCAGCGAGGTCTTCTGCGTGGACGTTGATGCTGACAAGATCGCCCGGCTGAACCGCGGCGAGATGCCGATCTGGGAGCCGGGTCTGGGGCAATGCGTGGCCCGCAACCGCGAGCGGCTGCACTTCTCCACGGAGCTCGCCCCGGCGCTGGAGCACGCCCGCCTGCTGTTCGTGGCCGTGGGGACACCGCCCACGTACTCGGGCGACGCCGACCTGTCCGCGGTCCACGCCGTGGTCGCCTCGATGCCCGCCTCCGACCGCCATGCCCTGGTCATGAAGTCGACGGTCCCGGTGGGGACGGGCGCGGCGATCAAGCGCGGGTTCGCCGACCAGGGCAAACCGGGGTTCGCCTACGTCTCCTGTCCCGAGTTTCTCAAGGAGGGCTCCGCGCTGGAGGATTTCCTGGCCCCGGACCGCGTGGTCGTGGGCGACGACGGAGACTGGGCCGGGGACGCGGTCGCGGAGCTCTACGCCCCCCTGGACTCGCCGCTGGTCCGGACGGATATCGCCAGCGCCGAGATGGTCAAGCTCGCCTCGAACGCGTTCCTGGCCACGAAGATCAGCTTCATCAACGAGATCGCGAATGTGTGCGAGGAGACCGGCGCCGATGTGGCCGAGGTGGCCCGCGGGATGGGTCTGGACCACCGGATCGGCACCCACTTCCTGCGACCGGGGATCGGCTTCGGGGGCTCCTGCTTCCCCAAGGACGTGTCCGCGCTCAAGCAGCTGGCCGGGAACTCGGGCTATCACTTCCAGCTGCTGACGGCGGTGATCGAGGTCAACGAACTGCAGAAGCGCCGGGTGATCGGGAAGCTGCAGAAGCACCTCGGCTCACTGGTGGGCACGACGATCGCCCTGCTCGGGCTCGCGTTCAAAGCCAACACCGACGACATGCGCGAGGCGTCGTCGCTGGTGCTGGCCGCCCGTCTGCAGGCCGATGGGGCCAACGTCCGCGCATTTGATCCGATCGCCGAGCACGAGGCGCGCAAGCTGCTGGTCGGCGTCGACTTCGCGAGCTCGGCGCTCGATGTGCTCGAGGGTGCCGATGCCTGCATCCTGGTCACCGAATGGCCGGAGTTCGCCGGGATCGACTGGGCGGAGGTCGCCGAGCGAATGCGCGGACGGCTGGTGGTCGATGGCCGCAACTTCCTCGATCCGGAGGCCGTGCGGGCCGCCGGCTTCCTCTACGAAGGCGTCGGCCGCTGAGATGCAGGCCCTGATCCTCGCCGGCGGAGAGGGCACGCGGCTGCGCCCTCTCACCTCGATGATGCCCAAGCCCGTCGTCCCGCTGGTCGGCCGGCCGTTCATCTCCTACATGATCGAATGGCTCCGGGGACATGGGGTCGATGACGTGATCATGTCCTGCGGCTTCTTGGCCGCCGGCGTCCGTGACGTGCTGGGCGACGGCTCGGCGCTCGGAGTCCGATTGCGCTACGTCGAGGAGCCCAGGCCGCTCGGCACCGGCGGGGCGCTGAAGTTCGCCGAGGAATTGCTCGATGAGCGCTTCTTCATGCTCAACGGCGACGTGCTCACCGACATCGACCTCAGCGCTCAGCTCGCGCAGCACGAGCGCACTGGCGCCCGGGGGACGCTCGCCCTGATCCCGGTCGAGGACGCTTCGGCCTACGGGCTCGTGCGCCGCAATCCCGACCTGTCCGTGCTCGAGTTCCTTGAGAAGCCCGAGCTGGACCAGCTCGACACGGATCTGATCAACGCCGGCGCGTACATCCTGGAGCGCGACGTGCTCGAGGACATGCCCCCGGCGGGGACCATCGTGTCGATCGAGCGCGAGGTGTTCCCGGCGCTCGTGGGACGTGGCCTGTACGGGTTCGAGTCCAGCGGCTATTGGCTCGACATCGGGACGCCTCAGCGCTACCTGCAGGGCACCTTCGACATCCTCGAGGGGAACGTGGACACGGAGCTCGGCGGCCTGCTGAGGAACGCGGGACGGGCGCTCGCAGATGGCGCCGAGGTCAAGGGACGCCTGGTCGCGCCGACTCTGGTCGGGCCCGGGTGCGAGATCGCCGCGGGCGCCATCGTCGGCGGCCGCACCGTCCTGGGGGCTGGGGTCACCGTGGCCGAGGGGGCTCACGTCGAGAGCTCGGTGGTGCTCGACGGAGCCCGGATCGGAGCCCGGACCACGATCAGCTCGTCTATCGTCGGGGCGGAGGTGGAGATTGGTGAGCACTGCCGGATCGAGGGCGGTGTCGTCCTCGGCCAGGGCGTGAAGGTGGGACCGGGCAACGTCCTCGCGTCGGGCGTGCGTATCTTCCCGGGAGTCGAGCTGCCAGAGGGAGCGATCAAGTTTTGACTGCAACGCGAGAGCTGAGCCGGGAGGCGATCTCGGGAATCGACGTCACAGGGCTAGTGGAGGACATCCTGGCCATGCCCGAGCAGCTGCGCGATGCGCTGTGGCGGGTCGAGTCCGCCAACCTCGAGGCGCACGACGCGCCCGGAGGCCTGGTGGTGGCCGGAATGGGCGGTTCGGCGATCGGAGCTGCGCTGGCGCGGGCGGCGCTCGGCGATCGCGCCTCACGGCCGATCGTGCTCGCGCGCGACTACGCGCTGCCGGCCTGGACCACCCCGGACACGACGGTTCTGTGCGCCAGCTACTCGGGCAACACCGAGGAGACGCTGGCCGCGTACGACGCGGCGGCGGCCCTGGGGGCGCGACGCATCGTCGCCACCACGGGCGGCAAGCTCGCCGGCGTGGCGAGGGCCGACAAGGTCCCGGTGATCCCGCTCCCCGGAGGCTTCCAGCCTCGGGCGGCGGTCGCCTACTCGCTGGTGGTGGCGCTCGAGGTCGCGTGCATCTGCGGCGCCGGAGAGCACCTGCACTCGGAGATCGACGTCGCGGCGGCCCACGCGGAGCAGCTGGTCGCCGAGTGGGGTCCCGACGCTCCGGAGAGCTCGCTGGCCAAGGAGCTGGCCCGGGGCCTGCACAAGACCGTCCCCCAGATCGCCGGCGCCGGGCTCACGGCCCCGGTCGCCTACCGCTGGAAGACGCAGATCAACGAGAACGCCAAGGCTCCGTGCTTCGCCGCCAAGCTGCCCGAGCTCGACCACAACGAGATCGTCGGCTGGGAGGGCGCGAGCGACCTCGGCCGCTTCAGCGCCGTGTTTCTCGACGATTCCGATCTGCACCCGCGGGTCCAGCAGCGGATCGAGCTGACGCGGGGCCTGATCGCGGCCGAGGCGGCGGCCACGTACCGGATCGAGACGATCGGCGAGAACCGAACCGAGCGCCTGATCTCGCTGGTGCTGCTCGGCGATCTCGTGTCGCTGTACCTCGCGGTGCTGCGCGGAGTCGATCCCGCCCCCGTCAACATGATCGAGCGACTCAAGGGCGAGCTGGCCCGCGGTTGACGCGGCACCGGCGTTGAGAGATGTCGATGCCCGGAACCGGCCAGCACGTCGGCGGGAATGGACAAGTGTCGTAGCGGGCGACGGAGCATGCCCAACCTTGACACTCTCGTGGTAATGTTGGCCCAACGATGGAGGCGCTGACCATCCGCGAGGCAGCGCAGACGACCGGCTGGTCTGCGCGAATGCTGAGATACATAGAGCGTTCCGGCCTGGTGGCTCCGGCGCGCTCTTCGGCGGGCTACCGCCTCTACGGACCGGCCGAGCTCCAGCGCCTGCGAACGCTGAAGGAGCTGCTGGGCCGCTACGAGATCGGGCTTTCCGACGTGGCCTTCGCGGCCCGGATGGCCACCAGCGCAGAGCTCCGCGACGACGTTGCCGGCTGGCTGGCCGAGAAGCCCAGCCGACCGGAGCACGTGAGCGCTCAGGACTGGCTCCGATTCGAGCAGGACAAGCACGAGAAGCTGCTGGCCGCCGCCTGAGGCTCGCGTGAGCCCGGCGGCGATTCACCCCGACTGATGGAGAACCGATGAGCACGACCGCGCTGAAGTCCGACTACCGGGTCGCCGACCTGGAGCTGGCCGAATTCGGCCGGAAGGAGATCCGGCTGGCCGAGCACGAGATGCCGGGCCTGATGTCGACGCGCCGGGAGCACGCAGAGCGCCAGCCGCTGAAGGGCGCGCGGATCACCGGCTCGCTGCACATGACCGTTCAGACGGCGGTGCTGATCGAGACGCTGGTGGCGCTTGGCGCGGAGGTGCGCTGGGCGAGCTGCAACATCTTCTCCACCCAGGACCACGCGGCCGCGGCTGTGGTGGTGGGGCCCGACGGCTCGCCGGAGGACCTTCGCGGCGTCCCCGTGTACGCCTGGAAGGGCGAGACGCTCGAGGAGTACTGGTGGTGCGCCGAGCAGGCGCTGAGATGGCCGGGCGGGGACGGATACGAGGGCCCGAACATGATCCTCGACGATGGTGGTGATGCGACGCTGCTCGTGCACAAGGGCGTCGAGTTCGAGCGCGCCGGCGCGGTGCCGGATCCCGCGAGCGCCGAGTCCGAGGAGTTCCAGGTCGTGCTCGGCCTGCTGACGCGATCGCTGGAGGAGGATCCGCAGCGCTGGACCAGGATTGCCGCACAGATCCAGGGCGTGACCGAGGAGACAACGACCGGCGTGCACCGCCTGTACCAGTTCGCCGCGGAGGGCCAGCTGCTGTTCCCGGCGATCAACGTCAACGACGCGGTCACGAAGTCGAAGTTCGACAACAAGTACGGCTGCCGCCACTCGCTGATCGACGGGATCAATCGCGCGACCGACGTGCTGATCGGCGGCAAGGTGGCCGTGGTCTGCGGCTACGGCGACGTGGGCAAGGGCTGCGCGGAGTCGCTGCGTGGCCAGGGCGCGCGGGTGATCGTCACCGAGATCGACCCGATCTGCGCGCTGCAGGCGGCGATGGACGGCTACCAGGTGGCGACGCTGGAGGATGTGCTCGACAGCGCCGACATCTTCATCACCGCGACGGGCAACACGGACGTGATCACGGCCGATCAGATGTCGCGCATGAAGCATCAGGCCATCGTCGGCAACATCGGGCACTTCGACAACGAGATCGACATGGCCGGTCTGAGCAAGCTCGACGCCGTCGAGCGGATCAACATCAAGCCGCAGGTCGATGAGTGGGTGTTCTCGGACGGGCACTCGATCCTGGTCCTGTCCGAGGGCCGGCTGCTGAACCTCGGCAACGCGACCGGCCACCCGAGCTTCGTGATGTCGAACTCGTTCACCAACCAGGTGATCGCGCAGATCGAGCTGTTCGGGCACACCGAGATCTATGAGCGGCGGGTGTACACGCTGCCCAAGCATCTCGATGAGAAGGTGGCGCGCCTGCACCTCGATGCGCTCGGGGCCAAGCTCACCGAGTTGACTCCCGCGCAGTCCGCGTACCTCGGCATTCCCGCCGAGGGCCCGTACAAGTCAGATCACTACCGCTACTAGGGTCCCGTGAGTCCGGCGGCGAGGCGGGCGGCGGGCAGCGCTCGAGCTGATCGCGCCCAGCGCTCGCCCGCCCCGGAACACGAGGTCGCCGATCTGCGGCTCGAGGCTGAGGGTAAGGCCCGGCTCGAATGGGCCGAGGAGCAGATGCCGGTGCTGCGCAAGGTGCGTGAGCGGTTCGCGGCCGAGCGCCCGCTGGACGGCATTCGCGTGGCCGCCTGCCTGCACGTCACGGCCGAGACGGCGAATCTGATCCTCACGCTGCAGGCCGGGGGCGCGCGGGCATCGCTGTGCGCGGCCAACCCGCTCTCGACCCAGGACGACGTGGCGGCGGCGCTGGTCGCACGCCACGGCGTCGAGGTCAGGGCGGTCCGGGGCGAGGATCTCGACACCTACGCCGCCCATGTCAAGGCGCTGCTCGGCGGCCAGCCGCAGCTCACGATCGATGACGGAGCCGACCTGCTGATGACGGCCCACCTCGCCGGCGGTCCGGTTCTGACCGGCCTGATCGGCGGCACCGAGGAGACGACGACCGGTCTGCTGCGCCTGCGTCGCCTCGAGGCCGAGCAGGGGCTCGCCTGCCCCGTCCTGGCCGTCAACGAGGCTCGCACCGAGCGCGCGCTCAACGATCGTCATGGAACCGGCCAGTCGACGCTCGACGGCATCGTCCGCGCGAGCAACGTGCTGCTCGCGGGTCACACGGTGGTCGTGATCGGGTACGGCTGGGCGGGCCTGGGCGTGGCCGAGCGCGCCCGTGGCGCCGGCGCGGCGGTGATCGTGTGCGAGATCGACCCGCTGCGGGCTCTGGAGGCCAGGATGTCCGGCTACGAGGTCATGACCGCGCTCGAGGCGGCGGAGCGCGGCGACGTGTTCATCACCGTCACCGGGTCGCGCCGCGTGCTCCGCAGCGAGCATTTCGAGCGGATGAAGGATGGAGCCCTGCTCGCCAATGCCGGGCACTTCGACGTCGAGATCGACCTGCCTGCGCTGCGGGCCCTGGCCACAGGCGGGGTGCGCACGGTGCGTCCGCTGGTCGAGCAGTACGGGTTCGACGGCCGGCGCCTGAACCTCCTGGCTCACGGCCGAGTGGTCAATCTCGCCGCCGCCGAGGGCCACCCGGCGGCGGTGATGGACGTGTCGTTCACGCTTCAGGCGCTGTGCGTCGAGGAGCTGGTGGCCAACCGGGGCGTCCTGGAGCCGGGCGTGCTCCCCGTCCCCGCCGCCATCGACCGCGAGGTCGGCCGGCTGAAGCTGGCCGCGCTCGGGGTCGAGATCGACGAACCAACGCCCGAGCAGGCCGATTACCGGGAGTCGTGGGGGTAGACCGCGCCGGGTCGGGCAAGGCCCAAACCGCATGTTACGCCCGGGGCCCGGCTAGGATCCGTGGGGTGCCAGGCTCAAGCAGCACGCGCGTAGCCCGTGGAGGCATCGATCTCGGCGGGACCAAGATCGAGGCGGTGGTGGTCGACGGGCGCAACACGGTGATCGGCTCGGCCCGGCGGCCGACCCCCACCGAGGGAGGGCCGCCGGCGGTCGCCGCGGAGCTGGTCGCGGCGCTGGCCCGGGCCGCCGGCGCAGCCGGCCTCGAGACCTCGCAGCTGGCCGGCGCGGGTGTCGGCTCGCCGGGAATCGTCGACTCCGCGGCCGGCACCGTGGCGAGCGCCGGCAACCTGCCGGGCTGGGAGGGCTCGTTCGCACTGGGACCTGCGCTGGCGAGCGAGCTTGGGACAGCGGTGATCATCGGCAATGACGTCACGGTGGCCACCGAGGCCGAGTTCAAGCTCGGGAGCGGGCGCCCATACCGATCTCTCCTGGGCGTGTTCTGGGGCACCGGGGTCGGCGGGGGGCTGATCCTGGGGGGCAAGGCGTGGCTGGGACGGGGAGCCGCGGGAGAGATCGGCCACACGGTGGTCAAGATCGGCGGCGCCCGGTGCCCGTGCGGGCGCAGCGGCTGCCTCGAGGCGTATGCCGGGCGCGGCTCGATGGAGGCCCGGGCCCGCAGGCAGGCCGATCAGGGCAGGCGCACGGACCTGTTCAAGCTGATGAAGGAGCGCAAGCGCACGCGGTTGACCAGCGGCGTTTGGGCGAAGGCGATCGAGCGAGAGGACAAGCTCGCGATCGAGATCGTCGATACGGCACTTGACGCGCTCGGGGCCGGGGTGGCTTCGGCCATCAACCTGCTGGACATCGAAGCGGTGGTGATCGGAGGTGGCCTGGGCGTTCGCTTCGGCCAGCCTTACGCGGACCGGATCGCGGCCCGGATGCAGCCGCATCTGTTCATCGACGAGCGGCCGCCGGCCGTTCACGTCGCCGGTCTCGGCGATCTCGGCGGCGCCATCGGAGCTGCACTGCTCGCTCGTCGTGCCGTCGGCTGAGATGCCGGGCCGCCGCTCCCGGGCTGGGCGCTCACCCACGGCGCCGCGCTCGCGGCTGGGTGCGGTTGCCCGGCTCGTGATGCTCGCCGGGCTTTCGGTGCTCGTGGGGCTCACGGGCTGTGGCGGTTCGGGCTCGGGCTCGAGCACGGCAGCGGGCCCTCCGGTCAGCAGCGCTCCGGCAACGAGCTCCCCGGCCCCCACCACCACGACCGCTTCCGGCACGACCACGGGCGGCAGCTCCACGACGATTCACCCCGCGCCGGGCGCGGCGAAGCACCGCCGGGCCGCGCCCGGAACAATCTCCAACGATCAGGTGGGGGAGAGCGTCCTCGCGCTGACCTACGCGCAGCTCAGGCATCGCTTCGGGCCGCCGGCCGGCGTCTCCCGCGACGGAAGCGGGAATCGGTGCCTCTTCTACGAGGTGATCACCTCGCCCGGGAGGGGCTGGCGCTTCTGCTTCCGCGGGGCAACGATGGTCAGCGCGACGGGAAATCAACCTCGACCCGGCCCGGTCCGATAGGTTTCCCCGGCTATGAGAGCAATGGTCCTCGCCGCCGGGCTCGGTACACGGCTGCGCCCCCTCACCTACGAGCTGCCCAAGCCGATGGTCCCGGTGCTCGATCGTCCCGTGATGGCCCACATCCTCGATCTGCTCGACGAGCACGGCTTCGACGACGTGATCGCCAACCTGCACTACTTCCCGGACACGATCCGGGACTACTTCGGCAATCGCGTCAGCTATCGCTTCGAGGAGGAGCTGCTGGGGACCGCGGGAGGCGTCCGCAACTGCGCCGACTTCCTGACCGCGGACGGGGGGTTCCTGATCATCTCCGGCGATGCGCTGACCGACCTGGACCTGCGGCGGTTCGCCGAGCGCCACCGGGCGGCGGGCGGAATCGCGACGCTGGCGGTCAAGCGCGTGCCCGACACGCGCGAGTACGGCGTGGTGGTGCACGACTCCGAGGGCCGCATCTCCGGCTTTCAGGAGAAGCCCGAACCGGCTGAGGCGCTGTCTGACCTGGGCAACTGCGGCATCTACATCTTCGAGCCCGAGATCTTCGACTACTTCCCGCCCGAGGCGTTCGTCGACTGGGCCCAGGACGTGTTCCCGAAGCTGCTCGAGAACGACGTCCCGTTCTTCATCCACGAGCTTGACGAATACTGGAACGACGTCGGGTCGCTGGACGAGCTCAAGTCCGGTACCTTCGACGCGCTCACGGGGGAGCTGTCGCTCCGGGTCACGGGCGAGCAGATCGCCGAGGGCGTCACGGTCGGCGAGGGAGCGCAGTTCGAGGGCGTGGCGAAGATCGAGCCGCCGGTGTGGATCGGCGCGGACGTCGAGATCGCCGCCGACGTCCGGCTCCAGGGGCCGCTGGCAATCGGGGACGGCTCGCGGATCGGCGCCGGCGCCGCGCTCAAGGACTCGATCGTGCTGCCTGGCACCGAGGTGGCTCCGGGGGCGATCCTGATCGGCGCGATCGCCGGCCACACCGGGATCCTCGAGAGCATGCGCCGCGGCTGAGCGGCCGCCGCTTCGTTCAGGCGATCTCGAAGCGCTCCGCGCGCCTGGCCTCGCGCTCTGACTCGTTCAGCATCTGCACGAACAGCACCACCAGCGCGATCCCCATCACGATCGACTGCTCGAGGGCCATCTCGAGCCCGGCCATCGACTGGTCCTCGGCCGGCGAGAGCCCCCAGTAGTGCGGATGGTGAGCGTAGAACGCGTACAGCGCAGTCGGCGCGAAGGCGAGCGCGATCCCGAGGATCCCGACCACCAGCTTGGTGCTCACCATGTAACCGATCGGTCCCAGCCCGGCCATCCGGTAGCGGCTGCGGATCGGCGAGATCAGGTGCCACCAGTAGAGCGTTCCCGCGGCCGCGAAGCAGATGTGCTCGAGGGCATGCAGCCACGAGTTGTGCAGCGCGGCGTCATACAACGCGGGAACGTGCCACAGCCACATGAAGCCGGCATAGGCGATCACGGCGAAGACGGGGTGGGCGAAGAAGCCGGCTCGGGTCTCGAGCGCGTGCGCCTGGCGCGCCACGGGGCGCATCAGCCCCTTGGTCAGACCGAGGATGAGCAGAATCGGGACGACGTCGAGCAGCAGCAGGTGCTGGGCCATGTGCATGACCATCAGCTGGTCTCCGAGCCGGTCGATCGGCGAGACCAGGGCAATCAGGATCGCCAGCAGGCCGCCGAAGTACAGGGCCAGCCGCCCGAGCCCCGGCGGATGCGGGGCTCCCGGCTCACGGGCGCGGCGCCACCAGGTCACGTAGCCGGCGGCCAGGACGCCGACGCCGAGCAGCACGCTGGGGTCGAGCGTCCAGGAAAGGTACGGACTCACGATGGTGCATTGTCGCAATCGACAAAAGCCCGGCGCAGGAATAGTCTCAGTGGCTCAACGCACATCAATCCGCCAACAAGGGGGTCAGTCGTGCGCATCGAGGTCAAGGGCCGGAACCTGCCCGTCTCGGACGAGCTCAGAGAGCACGTCGAGAAGCGCTTCCGCAAGGTGTCCCGCCAAGTGTCCGAGCTGGCTGAGCTAGAGGTAGAGGTGTTCGAGGAGCGCAATCCCGCGATCGCCGACTCGCAGGTCGCTGAGGCGACCCTGCACCTGAAAGGAGTCACGCTGAGGGCCCGCGACGCGTCGCCGGACCTCGTGCACTCGATCAACCTGTGCGCCGATGAGCTGTCCGTGCAGGTCAAGCGCCACCGCGACAAGCGGCGGGGGCGCCGGGAGTCGAGAGTGGCCGCGAGCGCCCCGGTACCGGCGGACGTGGCCACGCCTCCGTTGCCCGAGGACGTGTCCCCGGCCGCGTGAGAGGCCCGCCCCGGCCGTCGGAGGACCGCTGATACCCTAGGCGTATGTCGTTCCTGGACCGTGCGCTTCGCATGGGCGAAGCGAAGAAGTTCAAGTCCTACGAACAGCGCGTCAGCCGGATCAACGCCTACGAGGCGGAGCTCGAGCACGATACGGACGCCGAGCTCAGAGAGACTGCTGAGGCGCTGCGTGAGCGTGCTCGCAACGGCGAAAGTCTCGACGACCTGCTGCACGAGTCCTTCGCGCTCACCCGCGAGGCGGGTAAGCGGGCGATGGGCATGCGGCACTTCGACGTGCAGCTGATCGGCGCGATGGTGCTGCACGACGGCGCGATCGCGGAGATGAAGACGGGCGAGGGGAAGACGCTGACGGCGACGCTGGCCGTGGTGCTGAACTCGCTCGGCGGCCGCGGGGTGCACGTCGTGACGGTCAACGACTATCTCGCTCGCCGCGACGCGATGTGGATGAAGCCGATCTACGACATGCTCGGCGTGACCGTCGGGGTGCTGCAGAACATGCAGCCCTACGAGGAGAAGCGAGACGCGTACGCCGCCGACGTCACCTACGGGACCAACTCGGAGTTCGGCTTCGACTATCTGCGTGACAACATGGCCACCTCGCTCGAGGAGAAGGTCCAGCACGGCGGACGGCCGACGCCCGAGGAGGGCAAGTCGCCCTACCACACGTTCGCGATCGTCGACGAGGTGGACAACATCCTGATCGACGAGGCGCGCACGCCGCTGATCATCTCCGGAGCGCCCGAGCAGGCAGCCGACCTGTACGCGAAGTTTGCCCGGCTGGCGCCCAAGCTGGAGGCCGGCAAGGCCCCCGAGGGCATGGATCCGCGGACCAAGAAGGACTTCGTGGCCGACTTCGACTACGAATTCGAGGAGAAGCACAAGACGGTCGCGATCACCGAGCGCGGGGTGGCCAAGGCCGAGCGGTTCCTGGGCATCGACCATCTCTACCGGGCCGAGAACGGGCACTTGGTCAACCACCTGATCCAGTCGCTCAAGGCCGAGTCGCTGTACAAGCGTGACGTCGACTACGCGGTGATCGACGGCGAGGTGAAGATCATCGACGAGTTCACCGGGCGCATCCTCGAGGGTCGCCGCTGGTCCGAGGGGCTGCACCAGGCGGTGGAGGCCAAGGAGGGCGTGCGGGTCCAGGAGGAGAACCAGACCCTCGCCACGATCACGCTGCAGAACTACTTCCGGATGTACGACAAGCTGGCGGGCATGACCGGCACGGCCCTGACCGAGGCCACCGAGTTCATGAAGATCTACAAGCTCGCCGTGGTCCAGATCCCGACCAACCGCCCGATGGTGCGAGCCGATCGCAACGATCAGGTCTATAAGACCAAGGACGGCAAATGGGCGGCCGTGGGCAACGAGATCGAGGCCCGCCACCAGGCCGGCCAGCCGGTGCTGGTGGGAACGATCTCGGTCGAGGTCTCAGAGCTGCTGGGCGAGCGCCTGGCCCGTAAGGGGATCAAGCACTCGGTCCTGAACGCCAAGCCCGAGCACGCCGAGCGAGAGGGCGAGACGATCGCCGAGGCCGGCGCCCCGGGAGCCGTGACGATCGCCACCAACATGGCCGGTCGTGGCGTCGACATCAAGCTCGGCGGCAACGAGGAGCACCTGACCCGGCTGGAGCTGGCCAAGATCGGTATGCAGCCCGGGATGCCCGACTACGACGAGCACTACGCCAAGGTGCTGCCCGAGATCCAGCGCCGGATCGAGGAGAAGCGTCAGCAGGTCCTGGATGCGGGCGGGCTGTTCATCATCGGCACCGAGCGCCACGAGTCGCGCCGGATCGACAACCAGCTCCGAGGCCGCTCAGGGCGCCAGGGGGATCCCGGCGAGTCTCGCTTCTTCCTCTCAGCGCAGGACGATCTCGTACGGCTGTTCGCCGGCGAACGGATCTACAAGATCCTCGATCGCCTGGGAAGCCTCGACGAGGAGGGCAACGAGGAGCCGATCGAGGCGGGGATGCTCTCCAAGCAGATCGAGAAGGCGCAGAAGAAGGTCGAGGAGCAGCACTTCCTGATGCGCAAGCACACGCTGGAGTACGACGACGTGCTCAACCAGCAGCGTGAGGTGATCTACACCTACCGCGACGAGGTGCTCGACGGCCGCGACATGAGCCAGGCAGCCCGCGAGGAGATCGTCAACCTGATCGCGCGCCTGGTGTCCGAGTACACCGGCAGCGACTTCGTCGAGGACTGGGACATCGACGGCCTGATGCGCCGTGTTGAGGAGATCTTCCCCCTCGGTGCCGAGCTGATCGAGGTCGACCCCAACCGCGTGGATCGCGAGGACCTGACCCTGCGGCTCCAGGAGGAGGCGCTGGCGCAGTACGACCGCCGTGAGCAGGAACTGGGCGATGAGCTGATGCGGGCGCTCGAGCGATTCCTGCTGCTGCAGATCATCGACCAGCGGTGGCGCGAGCATCTCTATGACATGGACTACCTGCGCGAGGGAATCCATCTCCGCGGGTTTGCCCAGATCGAGCCACTGGTGGCGTACAAGAACGAGGCGTTCGAGCTCTTCCGGGACCTGATGAACAGCGTCTGGGGCGACTTCGCGCGCATGATCTTCCACGTCGAAGTGACGATCCAGGGCGAGGAGGGCGGCGCGCCGCAGCCCCCGCCGGTGCGCCCGAGCCGCAGCGCGAGCTCATCCACCGGTGGTGGAAGTGTCACCTACTCCGGCGGCGCGTCGCAACAGCCGAGCGCCCTGACCATGGCCGCCGCCGCGGGAGGCGCCGAGGACTATGCGGAGGAGGCACCCGCGCAGCCCCACGTCGAACAGCGTCGCGTCGACGAAACCGAGCAGATCGGGCGCAACGACCCGTGCTGGTGCGGGTCGGGCAAGAAGTACAAGAAGTGCCACGGTGCGTAGCGCCGGCGCGCGCGGTCAAGGAGTCTCGTTCTCAGAACGCGGGCCCGGATGGCCCGCGGAGGACTTCAGGCAGCCACCCGTGACCGCTGTCACTCACCGGGCCAGGTAGGCTTGAGAGCGATGGCTAGCGCCCCCTCCGAGCCGCTGTCCCAGCGCCTCGCGGCGATCCGCGACCAGCTCAAGCTGCTCGCGGACTATCTTTGACCCCGCTTCGCTGAGCGAGCGTGCGGCCGCGCTGGAGGACGAGATGGGGGCTCCGGGCTTCTGGGATGACCAGGAGCGTGCTGCCCGTGTGAGCGCCGAGCATGCGCGGGCGAGCCGCAAGCTGGAGACCTACCGCGTGCTCGAGCGTGATGTCGATGACCTCGAGCCGCTGGCCGAACTGGCCGAGGAGGACCCTGAGCTCGCGGGAGAGCTCGAGGACCAGGTGCTTGCCGTCCAAGAGCGCCTGGAGGCGCTCGAGGAGGAGCGGCTGTTCGCGGGCCGTTACGACGCCGGTGATGCGCTGGTGACGATCAACGCCGGAGCCGGTGGCACCGACGCCCAGGACTGGGCCGAGATGGTGCTGCGGATGGAGATGCGCTGGGCCGAGAAGCGCGGCTTCACCGCCCAGCTGCTCGAGGCCTCACCGGGGGAGGAGGCCGGCATCAAGTCAGCGACCTTCCGGGTCGGCGGCGAGAACGCCTATGGCCTGTACGGGAGCGAAAAGGGAGTTCACCGGCTGGTGCGGCTCTCGCCGTTCGATTCGGCCAGCCGGCGCCAGACGAGCTTCGCCGGGGTCGAGGTCTCCCCGGTCGTCGCGGGGACCTCGGAGGTGGGGATCGAGGACGATGACCTCCAGATCGACACCTACCGGGCCAGCGGCGCGGGCGGCCAGCACGTGAACAAGACCGACTCGGCGGTGCGCATCACGCACAAGCCGACCGGGATCGTGGTCCAATGCCAGAACGAGCGCTCCCAGTCCTCCAACAAGGCGACGGCAATGGCGATGCTGCGCTCGAAGCTGGTCGAGCTGGAGGAACGCAAGCGCCGCGAGGAGATCGCGCGCGAGCGGGGAGAGGCTCAGGACGTGAACTTCGGCTCGCAGATCCGCTCCTACGTGCTTCACCCCTACACGATGGTCAAGGACCACCGGACCGATTACGAGATGGGCGACGCCAACCGCGTGCTCGACGGCGATCTCGACGGCTTTGTCCGCGCCTACCTGCTCAAGGCCGCGAAGTGAACCGGTCGGCGCCTGAGCAGCCCACGACGCCGTACCTGGACGCGCTCGTGGCGTACGGGTTCCGCGGCTCCAGCCGTTTCCACGTGCCGGGGCACAAGGGCGGCGGCGGCTCGGATCCAGGGCTGCTGAGCGCCGTCGGAGAGCGGGCGCTGGCGCTCGACATCTCCCAGGACATCGACGGCGTCGACGTCGGTCCGCCTCCGACCCCATACGAGCGCGCCGAGCTGCTGGCCGCGGAGGCCTACGGGGCGGGCCAGACCTGGTTTCTCACCAACGGCGCGACGCAGGGCAACCATGCCCTGTGCCTGTCGCTCGCGCGGCCCGGCGAGCACGTGCTGGTGCAGCGAAACTCGCACGCCAGCGTGGTCGACGGGCTGGTGCTGAGCGGCGGATCGGCGAGCTTCATCGCGCCCGAGTACGACGCCGAGCTGGGGATGGCCCACGGCGTCACCCCCGAGGCCCTGGAGCAGGCGCTGGAGCGAGATCCGCGCACCCGGGCCGCGTTCATCGTCTCGCCGACCTACTACGGCATGAGCGCCGACATCGCCGCCTGCGCGGAGGTCGCCCATGCCGCGGGCGCCGCGCTGGTGGTCGACAATGCCTGGGGGGCGCATTTCGGCTTTCACCCGGCACTGCCCGAGTCCCCCCTGCACCTGGGCGCCGACGCCGTGCTCGCGTCCACGCACAAGATCGTGGGCAGTCTCACACAGTCGGCGATGCTCCATGTCGCGCGGGACGGCAAGGTCGACGCCGACTCCGTGGGGCGGGCGGTGCGGCTGGTGCGGTCGACCAGCCCCAGCTCGCTGCTGCTGGCCTCTCTGGACAGCGCCCGCCGGCAGATCGCCGTTCACGGCGAGGCGCTGCTGGAGCGCACGCTGGCGGCCTCGGCCGCCGCGCGAGCGGCGATCGACGAGGTGCCCGGGTGCTCGGTGGTCGGAGAGGGGATGGTGGGGCGCCCCGGGATCGCGGGCTGGGACCCGCTGCGGATCGTGATCGACGTTCGCGGAACCGGCTGCACCGGATATGAGGTCGCGGGGGCGCTGCGCGCCTCCTATGACATCTACGTCGAGCTGGCCACGCACGCCACGATCGTGCTCGTGCTCGGGATCGCGCAGCCGGTCGAGCCGTTGCAGCACTTCGTGCACGACTTCGCCGAGACGGTCCGCCGGATCAGCCGCGAGGGCCGGGAGCACGAGATCGCCCGGCCGCAGGCCGCGCTCGAGCATGAGACGGTGATCCCGCTGCGCGCGGCGTTCCTGGGCGAGGGCGAGACGGTGCCGGTCGACGAGGCGATCGGGCGCATCTCCTGCGAGTCGATCGCCGGTTATCCCCCCGGGGTGCCGGCGCTGCTGCCCGGGGAGCGGGTCACCGGCGAGGTGGTGGGCTACCTGCGCGAGCTCAGGGACGCCGGCGCCCGGCTGCACGGGGCCGCGGACCCGCACTTCGAAACCGTGCGGGTGCTGGTCGAGTAGGCGCCCTCAGCGGCGAGACGGGTGCCCAGGCGAAGCCGTAGCC